>JASGCF010000144.1 GCA_030054275.1 Limnohabitans sp.
GCACCAAGAAACTCACGCTCTTCACGCGTCAGTTGTCGACGCTGCAGGATGCAGGCCTGCCGCTTCTTCGTTCGATTCAGATCTTGGAAAGCCAGCAGAAGCCAGGTGCACTCAAGAATGTGCTGCAAGGCGTTGCAGACGAAGTGCAATCGGGTACGAGTTTGTCGGAGGCGATGGCGAAGTTCCCACGGTGCTTCGATCGTCTTTACACGAAGATGGTTGCGGCAGGTGAGGTCGGCGGTGTGCTTGATGTGATTCTGCAGCGCCTCGCAGAGTTCATGGAGAAGGGCCAGCGCCTCAAGCGCCGCATCATCGGCGCGTTGATTTATCCGGCTGTCGTGATCTTTATCGCGGTGCTCATCGTGACGGGCATCATGTACTTCGTGATCCCGAAGTTCCAAGAGATCTTCGAAGACTTCGATGTTGAACTCCCGAAGCTCACCGTCTTCATGATCGATGCATCGAAGTGGGTTGCAGGAACATCGACCAAAGATCAGGCTGTACCCGGCGTTGTGTGGATTCTTATCTCGCCGATTTTGATCTTCTTGTTCTTCAAACTGGTTCGAAAAACGGGGCCGGGCCGCGCGATCACAGACATCGTGGTGTTGAAGATCCCAGTGCTTGGAACCATGCTTCGGAAGACGGCCATCGCCCGCTTTACACGAACGCTTGGCACGCTGATTAGCGCAGGTGTGCCGATTCTCGAAGCAATCCTCATCACCCGCGACACATCGGGCAATTATGTCTTCGAGAAGGCACTGACCAAGGTGCACGACTCGATTCGTGAAGGCGAAACCTTTGCCAAACCTCTGAAGGAGGCGAAGGTGTGCGACATGATCGTCGTGAACATGATCGATGTCGGTGAGGAAACCGGCGATCTCGATGTCATGCTGATGAAGATCGCAGACAACTACGACGAAGAGGTCGATGTCGCGGTGGCCAGCCTCTTGTCGCTGCTTGAGCCTTTCATGGTCGTCGTCCTCGGCGGCATCGTGCTTCTCATCGTGTTGGCACTGTTCCTTCCGCTCGTCTCGATGATCGAGTCGGTGTCGAATACCTCGAAGAAGTGATTGGTGTGGTTCGCGTTTCCGCGGGCGGAATTTCGGAAGTGCGGCGCGCTTCCAGAACAGAGAGTGACATGTCTGTGACACACAGCACACTTCCCAACGCAACTTCGCGGCTTCGGCAGCGCGGGCGCAACGCGTTTACGCTGACCGAGTTGCTCACCACGGTGGCCATCATTGTGGTGCTCATCGGAACGCTCTTTGTCGGAATTAGTGCTGCGACGCGCCGTGCGCAGCGCGCCAAGACACAGTTCCTGATGAACTCGGTTGCTGCTGGTCTCGGCCAGTTCCAGACCGATTTTGGCTTCCTTCCGCCAGTACTCATGAAGCGCAGCACTGTGTCGAATGGCAACGCGGGACTTGCGCGTGATGTGACGACACTCACGCAAGTGGCTGGTGGAACGCCGTTCATCAAGCAGCAGAATTGGTACTCGTACACGACGCTTGCGGATTTCTTGCTTGGTGCTGGCGGCCGCGACCAAGATGGCTACGGCGCCGTGTGGACATGGCAGGGCTCAGGTGCTGCTGCGACCGTGAATGTGGAAGGAGCCGGCAGCGCGCCCGGTCGCAAGGAGAATCCGCGCGGCGGGATTCGCAATCCTGGTTCGGACGGCTGCTGGGGCGCGATCGATGCGCCGCGTTCGTCGATGGCTGCGTTTCCAGGTTTCTTCGGTGCGCGCAATCCAAATCGCGACGCAGTGACTCCCGCAAACAACGCGGCGTGGAATGAACTGTCGATCGAGGGTCGCGTGTATGGCCCGTACATCGATTCGATCGACGAGCGATTGATTGGTGGAATCTCGGGTATCGACGCTGCGGGCAATTACGGCATCGTGACATCGACAGAAGTCGATGCAGCCACCTTCGATCGCTTGCCAAAGTGCATTCTTGACTACTGGGGAAGTCCGATCGCGTACTACCGAACTCCGTACTCGGGAACCGACCTTCGCAGCGATGTGCCGAGCGGCGTTCAAGACGGCCTCTTGAATCTTGGTGATGTGTTCTGCTTGCGTCCATGGGATGTGAGCACCAAAGAAACGGCCACGGGTGCGGCGGACGCGAATGGCGACGCGAGCAGCAGTTCGTCGTTGAAGGGCGCCTCATTTGCGCTGCTTTCCGCGGGTCAAGATCGTGCGGTCGACCGATCGGTGCGCCGCGATCTTGCTGAATTCAACAAGGACAACATTGTGGAGGTGGGCAAGTGAACTCACACCGACCAAACAGCCGAGCATTCACGCTGATTGAGATGCTGGTTGTGATCGGCATCATCGTGCTGCTCGCAAGCCTTGTGCTTGCTGTGAGCGGCGGCGTGATTCGCGCGAGCGAAGAGCGTTCGACCCGCAACACCATCGAAGTGTTGAATGCAGCGCTTGAAGAGTACGAGCGCAGCGTGGAGCGACGGGTGACTTACGCAACCACTGCGACCAACGGTTCACCCGCGGATCCAGCACAGACAGGCATCATTCGCTACGACATTCTTTCCGCCGCAGCAACACCGCCCGCGGGTTCGGGTGTTGCGGCATGGACAGCGCTTGATCGTCCGTACGGATCTCTGCTTGGCGCAGGACTTCCCGCCTATTCGACCAAGCCGTTTCAACGCACGGCCAATTTGATCTGGATCTTGTCGCAGTCGACCTCGTCTGCATCCATCATGCAGAAGTTGCCAGAGTCGCGTTTCAAAGCCGTCAAGACTTCGAACGGCCAAGGTGTCACAGCGGTGCGTCATGTGGTCGATGCATGGGACAACCCGATCATTGCAATCTTTCCAGGGCGCGATGCCAACTCTGTCGGTGTGACAGATCCCGCAGCAAACATCGATGAAGACGGCACGATCAAGTGCGACAGTGAGATTGGTCTTGCAACCAACAACACCGCGGCTGGCCTTGGTGTGATCTGCCGCAATCGCAAGGTGCTGTTTGCCTCTGCAGGCGTCGATGGCCGCTTCACCGTGCAAGTGGGCTCTGCGTACAAGGCAAGCCCCGACAACATTTACAGCTACGACCCAATCTTCCCTTGACGAAGGAGCGAGAGCATGACCGCTGACCTTCAACGATTTCTTCCATCCACATCCTCGCGCGCGCGACGCGGTTTCACCATCATCGAGTTGTTGGTTGTGATTGGTGTCATCGGCGTTCTTGCAGCGCTCACGACCATTGGTGCGCGGCGCTTGACCGCTGGTTCGCGCCTCGCTGCAGGTACGAACGCTGTCACGAACGCGCTTGGTATCGCGCGTGCTGCAGCCATTCGTGACTCGCTTCCGACCGGCGTTGTGTTCCGTCCTGTGTGGGACCCAGCGAAGCCTTCGATTCCGCAACGCGTTGAAATGGCCTTCGTCCGTTCGACAGGTGAGCGCTTGGTGTTCAACGCAACGGCTCCAATCCCTGGATCTGCAGAGCGTTGGTTGCCCGTTGAAACCCTTGCATCGATCGAATTGCCAGACGGCATCAAAGTCGCGGGGCCGATGTACGACCCCCCAGGCACCTTCGGGTCGACACCCGCAGAACAGGTGTACGCCACACAGATTGAACTTCCCAAGATGGTCAATTGCTCGGAAGCCGTCGACTACGCGCGATGTGTCGCAGTGATGTTCGGCGCGGATGGGCAATTCCTCACGCGTCCTCCGCGTGGCGGCCTCGGCGACATGAAGTGCTTTGTTGATTGGGATCGTGACCGTGCACAAGAAGAAGACACCGGAAACTGCGCCACAGGCGGCAATTTCGAGATCTTCTGGTTGCAAGACGATGTGCGCGATGAGCCGAACTTGATGTTCGTTCCCTATCTCTGCGTGTACGACGACAAGGCAGCGCGCGAACTCAGCGGTGGCGGTTGGAACAACAGTACAACCATGTTCAACGATCTGACTGGCCCGAACGGCTACATCGCGCAGTACGGAGATCGCATTTCCTTCAACCGCTTCAGTGGGCTTCCGGAAAGGAAGGTGCGCTGATGCATCATTGCGCAACAAACATCGGTGCTGCTTCGCGTCGCGGCTTCTCGCTGGTCGAGATGTTGCTTGCTGTCTTCATTCTTGGCATCGGTGTCATCTCGATCGCCGCGCTGTTCCCAGCGGGCATCGTGTTGCAGCGACAAGCGACCGACGATGTGGTTGGCCCGATTGTCGCGAAGAACGCATTCGCAACCATTCGATCGAAACTCTCGCAAGGCGACTTCGGTAGTTTCCAAGATTTCGAGATGGGGCCGCAGTTCTTGAATCCCGGGAACGCAGGAACCATTGCGCCAGTGGGCGGCAATGCAATTCCGCAGATTCCTGGTGACTGGGGCTGGATGCGGCCAGGTTTCTTGTTCGGCACCAACACACTCGCGCAGAATCCGAATTCGATCTTCGCCATCACCGGCACCATCGATGTCTTCAGTGCTGCGTACACACGGCAGAATCACCCGACGGCGTTTGATACCTTTGCGCCGGGTGCAAAGGCCACCGAGATTGAGGAAGGCGTGTTCAACGCTGCCGGAAATCTGGTGTTGTTCGGAGTTCCGTACAACCCGCGCAAGTATCCGCTGTTCACCATCGCCCCAGCGGCCCGTCCGCTGGATTTGCTCAGTCAGCGATTGCTTGAGCCATCGGTGACTTTCACGCAAGCAGAGCGGTCGTGGCCGCAACCAACGCTGAACACGCTGGCTGCCGACGCAACCACAGCGGCTGCGTCATCGATCACGCCAACCTACTTCTGGGATTGCATGTTCCGCCGCAACGGTGGCAGCGTGCAAGTTGCTGTGTTTGTCTATCGCGTCACGCAACCTGGTGGGCAGGCCGGTGCCGGAAGTCGTCAGTACTGGGTGCAACCGAATGTCGCTGCGACATTGGGTGGGCCTGCTGGCGGCGCGTTCAGTGGCGCGTTCCAAGCTGCTGTCGGAACGCCACCAATTCCGGCATTCTTCCGCGCGCCGAATTTCGGGAACGGTTCACTCGCAACATCGTGGCCGGCACGCACGGGTACGAACCCGCAAGACGAGTTGCCAGGCACGGCGGCAAACGCGGCGAATTCGTTCGGCGGGCCCGAGCAGATTTGGGACGACTGGCAAGCACCAAGCGCATGGTTGATCGACAACCATGGCACCGTGCATAAGGTGCAGAACGGACGGCTTGCTGTGACGCAAGGTCCTGTGAAGTTGCAGCGTCGAGTGCCGATCGTGCCGCCATCACCAGTCAACGGAGTATTGCCGACCTCCGCGCAGCAGAATGACGCGAATGCATTTATCAGCGGAGTGTGGTTTGTGCCGCGACGCGATCGCAATGGCAATGTGATCACCCCAGTCTTTGCAGCGGTGGAGGAACTCTGATGTCAACGAGCACACTCCATCGTCCGATTCGCGCGTTGGCACATCGCGCAGCGTTCACGCTGACTGAACTCTTGGTTGCTGTCGGCGTGCTTGTGGTTGTGATCGTGGCTGCCGCGAAGATTTTCTCTGCGTCAAGCAAAGTGGCGGGTGTTACTGCAGCCTCTGCGGATCTCTTGCAAACCGCAGCTGCCATTGAAGCGCAGGTGCGTGCCGACATCGCCAATCTGCCACCGAACGCGTTCATGGTGATCCAGCAGGTCGAAGTGAATCCGGCCGGTACATCGCAGAGCATTGATCCAGCGCTTGGTCGCGCTGAGATTCGCGCGGATCAGTTGGCGTTCTTCACGCGCGGATATCGCACGACAACGCAGTACACGGGGTCGCAAGAATCTTCCGTTTCATTCGATACTGCCACAACATGGACTGCAGAATCGGCCATCGCACGCGTCTATTACGGACACGGCGTGCTGGCGTCTACAGTCCCAGTTGGCTTTGATCCCACGGTCTATGGAGCGCCGTTTGCAGGCGAGCCGAACTATGAAGGCGCGCCGATTGTGCCTTGGCAAGGTGGTCGGGTGGAAACGCGTCAGTGGGGCGCATCTGGTGCAGGTGGGTTGAGTACCGCACGCCTTCCCGTCACCAAGGCAAGCAATTGGCCGCTGGCGCGCCACGCAACACTCATGGCAACGGACGGTGCTGCTTCTGGCGTCTTTGCGAGCACCACAACCAACGCAACCAACCGCCTCTTCGCGGATCGCGCGGTCGCACTTGGGCCGCTTGGTGCCGGCCCGCTTCCAGCGAATGTGCCAGACCCGCTTTGGACCAGTAGCCGCGTCGATGTGGTGAAGTGGCAGCCAGATGATCTCTTCTCGCAAACGGCCTATCAGTACAACGCGACGCTGACGGGTGCGTCGTCTCTCCCATTCATTTCATCATCGACAGCACCGTGGGGCGGTCCATCGATTCGCTTGCGCATGCTGCAAACGGTGTCACCGTGGGCTGTCCCAGCAACGCGATCGACACCAGCCAACGGCGCAACGGCGCTCTTCGTTGGATATCCACGCGTCGAGAAGGCTTCGCTTGGTCCAGCGCGTGCAGAGCAGATGCTCACAGCACCGGTGCTCGCACCGAACTGCTCGAGTTTCAAAGTCGAGTGGACTTGGCCTGACGGCGTTGGTCGCGATACAACCCAAGGCTACGACGCAGACCAAGACGGCACGCTTGAACCAAACGAAACCTTCGTCGGCGTGATTGCGCCACGGAGCGGCGTGACAAGTTGGTTTGGCCTTGATGACGCAGCGGCAGGCGCAGCCAACTCCGCGGTTCGTCCGATGTTGAACGGCGTGTTGTTCCCGACGGTTGCTGTTCCGTTGAGTGCCCCAGTGGAGGCTGCCATCGATGCGCGCGGCGCAGTTGGACAACCCCTTGTCTTCCTCGACAACAACTTGCGACCAGTTTCCGCGGTCGAAGGTCCGCTGAACCCTGGCGGCGACGCAACTGTGCAGAACAAACCGATCTGGAAGACCAGCGGTCTGCAGGGTGGAAAGCGCGTCTATCAGGCTGTCTTCGGTTTGAACCAATCCGACAGCACAATCTTCAACCCTGGCGCGCCAGCACGCGGGCCGTACACGCCGCTGCCAAGTGCGATTCGTATCACGGTTCGTTTGCACGATCCACTTGGTCGCATCGAAGGCGGCCGCGATTTCCAATTCATCGTCGATCTTCCGAAGCGCTGAACGCTGCGGTTTTGATATCTCCAAGCTCTGACCGTACCGACAGTGAGGAGCAGTTCTATGCACCTGCATTCGAATCTTCAGCATGGCGCACGCCGCGGCAACACGATTGTGCTTGTCACATCGATTCTTGTGTTGCTTGTGATCATTGCAACAGCGTTCGTTGGTCGCACGCGCGCAACACGCGATGTGTCTGCAGCACAGCAGAGTTCCGCGGGCCGTGACGGCCGCGGTGAGTCCGTCGGCGTTGCTGTTGCCAACGAGATCGCAGACGCGTTGTTTTCGAAGCCGGTGAATACATCGGACCCCTTCGCGCGCACCGATGCTTCGGTCAATCCGCCGGTCATCGTGGCAAGTTCGTCGTGGCCTCGCTTGGCGCCACAAGCAGACGCAGAGCGCTACTCGATCGACCGCGATGTGCTTCCAGTCGCGGGTGCGACCAATCCAGTATCCGGCGACGGCTTCCCAGACTTTGGCTACAACTTTGCGCCCTATGAAGTGAAGCCGTGGACCAACTGGCCTGATGATTTCACGGTGACTGCGGCCGGTTCGCCGTGGCCACAGGGCCGTGGTGCGCCCGCTGGTCAACTGAGTATTCCCGCCTTGAACCTGCCCATCGGTTCATCGAACCCCTACGGCAATCCAGGCTTCGGTGACACGCGTTGGTTGCGCTCGACAGAGCCCGAGCGTGTGCGTATCCCGGGCGCGAGCGGTACGGAAGTGTTCGAGTTCTCGCATTGGTCGCACCTCTCATGGTTGCCAAGCGCTGAGAACGGTTGGCGCGTGGTTCCCGATATTTCGAACATCGAAGCAAACACGCTGGTGAATTTGAATGAGGGCAACGCAGCACAGCCCTTCGCAACCGCGATCCCGTACGAGCAGTGGTTGCCGGGCGTGGTGCCGAACTTCCAATCGACGCCAGCGTGGGTGAACGGCAATTTCGCAGGGCGACGCAATG
>JASGCF010000145.1 GCA_030054275.1 Limnohabitans sp.
GCCATGTCGTCGACACGCGGTCGAAGACAGCGGCCATGCGAAACTCCTCGTTGTCCGTGCCGCCCTCCGTGTTGGTGAGCGTGTTGCGATGGAACGCCGTTGCAATGCGATCATCGTCGGTCGCATTCGGCAAGAGATCTCCAGCAAGAAGCCGCACCGCGAACTGGTCGTAGGGCATGTCACGATTGAGTGCGTCGATCACCCAATCTCGCCACGCCCAGATATCTCGGCGACCATCCTTCTCATAGCCTTGCGTGTCGGCATACCGAGCGAGATCAAGCCAAATGCGTGCAAACCGCTCTCCGTAGGCGGGGCTTGCAAGCAGCCGATCGACCAGCCGTGTGTAGGCAGCATCGGTCGGATCACTGAGGAACTCTGCGCGAACATCGTCACTTGGTGGGAGGCCAGTGAGATCAAGCGCAACACGACGCACGAGTGTCGCTGGATCGGCCTCACAAGTCGGTTCAAGTCCGGCGCCCTCCAACCGCGCAAGAACGAAGCGATCGAGTTCCGCTCGTGGCCAGCGCGAACTCGCGTAGGTCGCATCACTTTGCTGCGCCTCCTCGACGCGAGGCGCAAACGCCCAGTGCGTTCCCCACGCAGCACCTTGCGCAATCCAGCGTCGAATTGTTGCGACTTCGTCGACTGTGAGTCCGGCGCCTTCAGGCGGCATTCTTGTGTTTGGGTCTCGCGACGAGATACGCGCAAGTAACTCACTCCGCGATGGCTTCCCAGCGACCACTGCGTGGTGTCCCGAGCGTAAGAGCGATCGGACCGACGACTCATCCGAGAGATTGAGCCCCGCCATCTCGCGCACCCCGCCGTGGCAACGCATGCAATTCGTGGCCAAAATGGGCAAGACATCATCCGCGAAGACCACAGGCTCTGGGAGAGATCGGCGCCCTTCCCCGCTGAATGCGCTCGCGATCGCGAGGAGCGCGACCGTCGTAAGCGCGAAGTTGCATGTGGCCTGACGCACGCCGTGAAGATACACGCATGCCTCTCGTTGGCGAACCTCTGACTTCGACAGAATTGAAAAGCACCACCGCCCCACGCAACGCTTGGAAGCGCTGCGCAGGGCGGCGGGAAACACTCAGAAGATTCGCGTGGCCGAACTCACTGCATCTGAATCGATGCGTCGAGCGCAGCATCCACACGGCTCTTGAGATCTGCAAGGTGTGCGCGCGTGTATGGATCGCAATTCGATGCCGAAGCCTTGGCAACCGTTGCGTCGAGCTTCGCCTTGAGATCGCGAAGTTCCTGCGCTGAAAGTTGACGCGCGACGCGAGGCAGACCAGCCTTTCCTGTCGCAACTGCGACAAGTCGATCCGCATAATCGGCTTGCAGGTTGCGACGGTAGGTCGAGATCACTGGCTTACGCGCATCAGACGAACCCAACTTCGACGGCGAGATCTCTACGAAGATCTCGTCGCTCAGCGACTTCATGACTTCCGGAAGCGTCAGCGTGTCTGCGTCTGCTGCAACGCGCTTCTCATTGTCGTAGATACGACCGAGCGTCGATGGATTCAGAATCATCGTGAGTGCCATCGATTGCGTACCGGAGATCAAATCATTGATTCCAGGCGCGCTCGTCGCCATCATCGACATCGGATCATCCATCCACTTCTCAACGGTCATCTTCGATGCGAGTTCTGGCGTGAGGCCGTACGCATCGTCGCGGAATGCAGTTTCAATGATGTACTGCAATGCAGCGCGCTGCTTCGCCGCCTCGACCGGAACAAGCGGATCCGGCACATTGGCATCGCCCTTCTTCGCGCGAGTCACATAGGTACCACCAATCCATGGTGCCATCATGTCGATGGTGCGACGCTGCTTGCTGAGGGTCTTCGAGTAGCCCTTGCGCGCACGCTCCCAACTATCGCCGTCCTTGACATACTTCTCAAGAATCGCTGCGCGAAGCTGCTTGACGAGTTCCATCTCAGCCTTCGCATAATCAAGCGGATCCTTTGAGAAGTCGTAGCGACGCGCAAGCGGATCTGATCCGCCAGTATCTTCATCGGTGAGGTACTGGTGGCCAGGTTCACCAACGCGCGCTGCAACCTTCGCTGGATCGTCAAAGGTGTAGCCATACTCGATCGCCCACATGTCATATGGGCCGATGCCGATCATGGTGTAGTCGCCTTGGATGTTCTCCTTATCCAAGTTGAAGTTCGTGCCCATGTAGTCCATCACAGACGACGCGAGCGGCTTGCCTTTCACCTTGTCAGAGTTGATCTCATCAAGGGTGTAAAGCGCGGACGCCTTGAAGTTGTGGCGAAGACCAAGCGTGTGACCAACTTCGTGTGCAACGAGGTGCGCAAGTTGCGGCCCTGCGAAGGACTCTGGAACACCGTCGAGCGTTTCGACTGGCGTCTTCGGCGCATTTGGATCCGCGTTTTGCGCTGCTTCCAAGAGCCCGAGCGTTTCGAACGCCATGTTCGCGAACGCCATGTCGCTTGCCATGCCTTGCGCTGCGAAACACATCGAGCCGCACTTCGAGTGGTCGTGGCCAGTCGAGCCGGTCGACGCGACGAGTTCGCGCAGTGCTGGCGAAGCAGCAATCGCGGGATCCTTGCGGCTGTCCGCTGGATCTGTATCACCCGAAGCGACGCGCTTGGCGCGCTCGGCCAACGCTGCTGCACGATCGGAACTTGGGAGCAACTGAATGCGTGGATCCCATTGCGGGTGCGCTTCGAGCCACACCAAGGCTTCAGGCGTGAGGCTTGTCGCTTGCTCGATCGGACGATCTTCGTACCAGTTGTAGAACGCGCGGATCCAGCCGTCCGTCAGGATGATGTCGGCATCAAGGATCTCGCCAGTCAGCGGATGCGCGCGGCTCGGCCCAATGGCCGTTGCGACATCGTTGTTGAGCCAACGCACGAAGTTGTAGCGCACATCCTCTGGATCCTTGTCCATGTGGGCGCCAGTGACTTCATCTTGCTGATAGACCTCAATCGCGCTGTCGATTCCAATCTTTCGGAACGCCTCGTTCCACTGCAAAATGCCGTCACGCACATAGCGACGGTACCGCACGGGGACGGTGTTCTCGACATAGAAGACGATCGGTTCCTTCGGCGGAGAAAGCGACAACTTCGGATCGCGCTTCTCGAGGTTCCAACGGTTGATGTAACGAGTTGCGTTGGTATCCGTGCCGTACAGACCAAGATCGCGGTACCCAGTGAGGAAGAAGCCAACTCGATCATCTGCCTTGCGCGGCTTGTAGCCCGTGTTGTCTGGCAACATCGAGATCGAGTAGTGCACGACCTTGAAGTTGCCGCCTTGATCAGGCGCCTCAATCGCGATCTCAAGGTTCTGCGGGAAGCTCTTGGCCTTCGCGATCTTGGCAAGCCGTGGGTTGAAGCCGACCCCCGCGAGTTGCTGCGCCTGTCCGACGAGCATGGCGTCGAGATCAATGACGGGCTGACCGTTCGGGCCAGTCGAGACGATGGGCACTTCGAGCAGCACGCTGTCTGTGAAGATGCGCTTCACAGAGTCCTGCGAGGTTTGCTCGCCGGTTGAGCGCACATCGAGTTGCGGCTGGACGAGCGCCAGACGATTTCCGTACTGACGCCAGAAGACATAGCGCTCTGGTCCTTGCAATCCGCTGAAAATGGTTCCCGCGGCTGGCGTCGCGGCGATCAGGAACTTCATTTTGTCCCAACCGCGCGGAA
Organism: Limnohabitans sp.; assembly: GCA_030054275.1. Classification (GTDB taxonomy): domain Bacteria; phylum Planctomycetota; class Phycisphaerae; order Phycisphaerales; family SM1A02; genus QWPT01. Next base: position 3,672 of record JASGCF010000145.1, read on the forward strand.
GTTCCGCGAGCAACTGATCATCCTTGCGATGGATGTACAGACCGAAGAGTGAGCCGCCGTCTGGCGAACTCGTCACCTTCTCGTACTCCTTCGAGACATCTGGGAAGGGCGGGAGATCTGGTCCGGCATACGCGACTGCTGTCGCGAGGGCCGGGAGAAGCGAAAGGCCAATTCGGAAAGGTGAAGCCATCTGAGATCGCACTCCGTGTGTTGTGGGGAGCCCGCGTTGGCGCGGGTCGAGACTCCAGAAAGTCTCTGTTGGGAAAATCATTCGGACATGAGTTGGCGAACGGGTCGTTACTGTACGAGAACGGCCTTGATCGCCGGAGCGGCTGATACCGAGCCGAGCAAATTGGGTTCGTCAGCCCGTGTGATTCGTTTCGAAATCGCGCAGACTGCGGTCGAGATGGACGGGCTTGAGGTCGGCGGGTTTGAGGTCGGCGGGTTTGAGGCGGGAAGACTGCGGACTGTGCAAGATCGACCGTCATTGACCTTTCGACCCAAAAAACAACCACCCCGCGCTGGGCGGGGTGGTTGGACTTGCTGTCGTTGCAAGTGAGAGCCGCGCAGCGAATTAGCCTGCGCAAGCGCCCCACGCGCCGAGAAGCGCAGAGAGGTCGGCCGCGTCGATGCTGCCGCTTCCGTCGACATCGCCCGCGCCCGTACCGCCCCAGTTGCCGAGGAGCGTCGAGAGATCTGCCGCGTCAACCGTGCCGCTGCCGTCGATGTCGGCTGGGCAGTTCGAACCACCCGAGTTCGGCACCACGAAGTACTGCGAGCCGGGGATGAACTCGAAGTTCACAGCGCGAACTTCAGCGAGGTTGCCACCGCCACCAATGGCGCCAAGCACTTGGTTCGACACATAGTCGTGGCCGCCGCCGTTGATGAAGGTGCAAACCTTGATGTCACCCGAGGTGTAGCCTGGGATTGCGGACAGTGGGATGCGCACTTCAACGCCCGTACGAACGCCTGTGCCGTCGCCGAGTTCGGTGCCACCGACCACGCCAAGAGCGTTGGAGTTGTCGAGTCCAAAGCCGAAGCCCGACTTGAAGATCGCTGCGCCAGCAGCACCCGCGCCACCGCTACCTTGGTAACCGCCCACGCCGGCGCCTTCGGTTGGAAGGGTTGCGTAGTTGAAGTAGACGCCGAATGGGCTTCCACCGCAGGTGAGACCAACCCACATATCTGCAGAGAAATCTGCATCGAAGGTGAGACCTTCCACGACTTTCACGGTGCCAAGATCGTCGCCCATACGGTTCAGACCGTTGAAGTCGACATCGATATTGTCGCCACGGAGTTGGTTCTGACCACCGTCGACAGCGTCGATGAAGATCTCCAACTTGTTGAAGTTGGACTCAAGGTTGCCAGCAAGCACGAGGAAGAGGAAGCCGTCTTCGATCTTCGCGTACGCGGCGTCGAGTTCGCTGCCGTTCGCGTAGTCGATGACACCGAGGTTCGAATCACCGAATTGGGTTTGGGTGTTCTGCACGACAACGGCTGCGCCGTATGCCTTCTCTGCAGTTCCGTCGAGCACAACTTGGGCTTGCGCAGCCGAAGCAACCGCGATCGCTGCAACAAACATCATGGTGTTCCGCATGTCTCATCTACTCCGTTAGAAAGAAAGTGTTGGGAAGTGGCTGTGAAAACTCTCAAACTGCACAATCGCATGTGTCGCGGTGGAAGGACTCTCAGCCCGCGAATCACGGACAAACTTACTTCGATTTCACCGAGAAACGAACAAACTCTTGCGGTTTCTTCCGGTTGAGGCGATCGCGCCACTCAAATCATTCGTTACGCGGACCATCCCCACTGCGCGAGCAGAGATGCCAAGTCGGCTGCATCCACGGTCCCGCTGTCATTGATGTCGGCGGCTGGATTCGAGGTGCCCCACGCGCTGAGCAGCGCCGAGAGGTCGGCTGCGTCGACGCGACCATCGCCATTGACATCGGCTGGGTTCGTTGCTGGCGGCGGATCACCCTGCGAGAAGATCACGCAGGAATACGCGCCGATATCGAAGATGCCACTCGCTGCGAGCCCGTCCCACGGCGTCGAGTACGACGCGTCGAGGTCGTAGGTGCCCATGTTGGCAAAGTCAGAGCTGTAGCCGTTCCAGTCGCTATTGAAGCGCACCTTCCAGCGACCATCACGCGGGAACCCAACGCGGTAACCGTAGCGCGGCGTCGCAGAGAAGTTCATCACCACGATCACATCGTCTTTCTCGCCGCCGTTCATCCATCGATGGAACCCAAGCACCTTCCATGAGTTGTTGACATGGTGCACATTGGTGTTCTGCCCTGTGAGGCCGCGCGTAAGGCCGGTCTCATTCTTGCGCAGTTTGATGAGGTCCTTGTACAACGCATTGATGCCCGCGAAGGTTGTCTTCTTCGACCAGTCGACCGGATCTGTGTCTTGGAACCACCCGTCCTCAAGGAACTCTTGGCCTTGGAAGAGCATCGGGATACCCGGCGAAGTCATCACGACGGCCGCGCCAAGAGTTGAGCGCTTCTTCGAGTACCAACTGCCCGCGTTGCCCGGCCAGATGGCCTCAGGCATGCGTGACTGTCCGTTCGCGACTTCATCGTGACTCTCGGTGTAGACCACGCGTTGGAATGCGTCTGCGTTGTAGTTCGCTGTGATCGCATTGCGAATCGCCCACATGTCGCGGTCTGCGTCGTTCTGGGTGATCAGATTGCCGCGCACGGGCCAGTAAAACTGCGCATCCCACTGGCTATCGAAGCCCGCGCCGCCCGCGCCGGTCGTCTTCGTCAGCCATGCGTTGTTGTCGAGGTCTTCGCAGATTGAGATCTTCGCTGGGAACTGCTGATTCACCGAATCGTTGATCCACTGGAGCAGCGACCAACCTTCAGGAATCTCGGGCCCTGCTTGATCGACCTTTCGGATGTACTTGGTGCCATCCATGCGATGGCCGTCGAGGCGGTACTCGTCAAGCCAAAAGAGCGCGTTGTCGCGGATGTACTGGCGCACTTCACCGCGGCCGTAATCGGGGCGTGTGTTGCCCCACGGCGTGTTCGCGCGGAAATCTTGGAAGAAGTAGATGCCGCCGCCGTTGTTCTGGCTCCAACCGTCGTACTGCCAAAGGTCCAGATCGTTTGGCCCGAGGTGGTTGAACACGAGGTCGCTGAAGACGGCAATGCCTCGCGCGTGCGCTGCGTCGACAAACTCTTTGAGGTCCGTCGGTGTGCCGTACGCGCTTTCTACGGCATACGGATGAGATCCGTTGTATCCCCATGAGACATTCTGGGGGAACTCCCAAAACGGCATGACTTGCACAGCGTTCACGCCGAGATCAGCAAGATGGTCGAGTTTCGCCTTCGCCTGATCAAAGTTTGCAGGCACGGTGCCCTTCGGAGTTTGACCGAAGGTGCCGATGTGCAACTCATACACCACGAGTTGATTCCAACTTGGAATCTGGAAGTTGTTCACCTGCCATGCGTACGCGCTTGGGTTGACGACAATCGAATTGCCAACCGAACTGGTCAGTTGACGCGCACGCGCGTCGTTGCGCCACACCGTGCCAGCGGGGCCAGTGATCACAAACTTGTACTGCGCGCCGGAGTAGCAGTAATTCACATCCGCTGACCAATATCCGTTGCCCTCGCTTACCAGCGGGTGACTGGTCGAGTTCCAACCATTGAAGGTGCCCGCCACTCGCACCGCCGTCGCGTTTGGAGCCCAAACGCGAAAGGTCGTACCGGCTGGAAGCGGTGAGAAGTACGGATTCGCACCGACACCTGGGCGCGCAGACTGCGCGAAAGTTGTCGCGGTGAGCGCGGCTGGGAGCGAAGTCGAAAGCCCTGCAAACAGCAGCGAGGCGATGGACACGGAGCGTCGTGCAGCGTGGATCGTCATGGCGTGAATTCTGGTGAGATTCTTGGACCGAGTTTCCTACACGAGTGGCTGTTCGGATTCCTAGTTCGGATTCCTAGGCCGGATTCCTATGTTCGGGCCGTGGGTACTGATTGCCCGTCGATCATCGATGGAGTTGTCTGTCGAGCGGAGATTCTGAACGGGACGAAATCGGACGGAACTTCAACACGATCCGTCGTGACTGCGCCCCGAAATTCGGAATCCTTGTCCGAGTCTACTTCCCGTTCTAGGTCGCGCCAATGACCAAATCGGGAACTTCCAAACAACAGTCAACTTCTGCGTCCGCAAACACTTGTGTCTTCGCACAACCTCGCAGCGAGTACAGCATGGAACCAGTCGCAGCCTTCATCAAGCGCGACGAGCGCTTTCAAAGCTCTCGGCGGCAGTAGCCCAGACCACCGTGAACATCACGCCGCCGACATCGAGATCGACGCCTGGCAAAAAGTCGTCGTCGATCCGCTCGAGCAAGTCGGGAACGAGGTCG
>JASGCF010000146.1 GCA_030054275.1 Limnohabitans sp.
GGTGTGGCATCACAGCAATGCATGGTCCACACCATGTCGCCCAAAATTCGATCACATGCACTTTGCCCTTCTCGATGCCGTCGATCTTGTCGCCCTTGATCCATTCGTCGAATTGCAACTTCGGGGCTGCGTCGCCAACACCAAGTGTGGTCGTTGCCTGCGCGGACGCTTGCGCAGCGGCTGCTGGCGACGGACGCGTTGGCGTGGCTGCTTGTTGCGGAGCCGCGATCAGAAAGGCTGCGAGCGAGGTCGAGAGCGAAGCGACGAACGAGATCGAGGTGAGCATGAGAAGTCCTTTCACGCCAAAGGCGGGGATCTCATGCTACCACTCCGCGTCGAGATCGCCGCTGTCTGCAGGGGCTCTTTGCGCGGAAATCAGCGCAGCGCTGCGTCGACGGTATTGCGCAACAGCATGGCGACCGTCATCGGGCCGACTCCGCCAGGTACGGGCGTGACATGGCTCGCGACCTCCAAGACTTCCTCAAACGCAACATCGCCAACCGTCATCGGCTTTCCATCTGCCCCAGTGACGCGATTGATTCCAACATCCACCACAACGGCGCCAGGCTTCACCATCTCACCGGTGATCAGCCGCGGTACGCCTGCAGCAGCGACCAAAATGTCGGCAGAGCGTGTGAGTTCCGCGATCGCGCGCGTGAATTTGTTCGTGGAGATCACCGTCGCTTCTGCACGCATCAGGAGGACAGCAATTGGCTTTCCGACGATGTTCGATGCACCAACAATGACAGCGCGAGCGCCGCGCAATTCAACACCCGTTGACTCGATGAGTTCGACCGACGCGAGCGCGGTGCATGGCACCAAACTGCGGCGGCCGTAGACGACATTTCCGATGTTGGCGGGATTCACACCCTCGACATCTTTCTCGGGTGCGATGAGCGCTTGGATGCGTTCGTGATCCACGCCGTGTGGCAGCGGCAAGTGCATCATGATCGCGCGGACTTCGTCGTCGGTATTGAGAAGCAGCACGCGGCCTGCGATATCGTCGTAGCCAGCGCCGTCGGGTAAGCGATGAAGGCGATAATCGATACCGATCGCAGCGCATGTTTTGGCTTGATTTTCGGCGTAAATCGCAGCAGCGCGATCGCTTCCAACCAAAAGTGCGTCAAGGCGCACAGGTCGATTCGCAGCGCGAATGCGTTCGACCAAGCGTTCGCGAACCGCAGCGCTGAGCGCCTTTCCGTCGATCAGCGTGGCGCTCATGGGCGTGCTTCCTGCGCAACAAACGCTGGAAGTGCCAAGTGCGACAGCGCTTCTTCATATCGCGCGATGGTTGCGTCGACCACATCATTTGGAAGCATCGGACCAGGAGGCTCCTTGTTCCACTTGCCCTCGCGCACCAAAGAAAGCAGGTGATTTCGCACAAACTGCTTGTCGTAACTTTGCTGATCGCGACCAGCTTCGTAATCGTTGGCGGGCCAATAGCGTGAACTATCCGGCGTGAGAACTTCGTCAACGAGCATCAATTCGCCGGTCGGCTCGCCGTCTGAGGACAGTGCGAATCCAAACTCGAACTTCGTATCGGCAAGAATCACGCCGCGTTCAAGCGCGTAGTCGGCCGCCGCGGTGTAGATCGCGAGCGTGAGTTCACGCAAGCGCTCCATCAACGCACCGCCAACAAGCGAGGCAGCGCGTTCGAAACTCACATTCTCGTCATGTCCTTCTTCGGCCTTTGTCGCAGGCGTGAAGATCGGATGCGGAAGTCGGCTTGATTGCACCAGTCCGCCAGGAAGTTCGATGCCGCACACCGTGCGCGACTGCTTGTACTCCTCCCATCCGCTCCCAGCGAGGTACCCGCGCGCGACGCATTCAATTGGAACGACCTTCGCCGCGCGACAAAGCATCGAGCGTCCTGTCAGCATGGCGCGATCGTGGTCGGTGAGTCCAGCGACGCTTGAGAGGTCTGTACCAAGCACATGATCACCGACGATGCCGCGTGATCGAAGCCAACCGAACCAGCCAAGACTCATGGCGGTGAGAATGCGTCCTTTGCCAGGAATCGGCGTGGGCATGACCACATCGAACGCGCTCAGTCGATCGGTTGCCACGATGAGAAGCGGCGCATCAAGCGCGTTGTCGGTGCGATACACATCGCGAACCTTCCCTTGGCGACGACCGAGCAAGCCAAGGTCTGTGCTGTAGACGGCCCCTATCGATGGGTATGTCGATGGGCATGTCGATGCTGCTGGTGCTCGGTGACCAATGTTCGTGGTTGTGTGCGCAGAAGTGCCGGAATCTGTCGGAGGCATCGCGGGGCAGGTTACACTCCGGCGCGCGTCGATGGTCGGCGCTTCCCGTGTTGCCCGCATGATTCGTTTTTGCGTTCACGACCCGTCCGCGCTTCGAACGGTTCCCACCAATGGTGGTGAGTCGTTTGATCTTCGTTCTGCATTTCTGGTTGGAGTGGATGGTCGCCCCACGCGCGGAGTGATGGAGGCGCGGCGTGGCGAAATCGTGGCAGCCGTCTCGGGCGATCAGCCATTTGGGCTGTCATTGTTGGTCGATCTCGGAGCGGGGGTATCTCCGGGTGAACTTGGAAGTGCATCTGGGCGCGAGCCCGTGAGCAACATCGCGAGCAATTTCGCGAGCGAATTTGCGGGCGCTCGGATGCAGGTGCAAACATGCTTCCTACCGCCGCGTGCAGAGCCGTACGAGTTGTTCCTCGAGTTTGCTCGTTGGACGATCAAGCAATTCATTGAAGATTGCGAGCGGTGGCAGATGTGGAATCCGTCGCGCCACGCAGAGGCTTTCGAGCGCTGGGAAGCCGCGCGAGATGTCTTCCGCGAAGCATTGCGAACGGTTGATCCGCTCGAGGCAGAGCGCTTGTCGCGGCGTGCGCTTGCGATCGGGCTCTCTGCGTGCGAAGCGTTGGCTTCGCGGCACGCTGCATTACTTCTCGCGAAGCGATTCTCAAAGCGCGCCGCGAGTGGCGCGTCGCTTGGAGTGTGTGTCGAGGCCGCAGCCCCGCCAAATCCCGCCAGCGCTGCGGTGTCGGTGGCCTCACGATTTGATGTCATCGCGCTGCGAACCCCGTGGCGGCGACTTGAAACAAAACCAGGAACCTACGACTTCAAATCGCTCGACGCATGGGTCAAGTGGGCCGTGGCCGCGAAGAAGCGCATTGTGCTCGGGCCGTTGGTTGACTTCTCGACGCGGGACGGCGTGCCAACAGGGTTGCCGGATCATGTGCTCGCAGCGCGTGGCAATCACGAACGAATGGCGGAACTGCTTTGGAATCACACGCGCAAGATTGCAGAGCGATACCGTGACGCAGCGCGTGTGTTCATTCCAGCAAGCGGCGCAAATTGTGCAGGTTGGCACACAGAAGGTATCGACCGCATGGTCGAGTATGTGCGTACCACCGTGTACGCGGTGCGTGACGCAAGGCAAGATGCGCAGATCGTCCTTGAGATTCGTTCGCCTGGCGCCGAGTCTTGGCGGGGCGTGAAGGGCACCGCGTGGCCCTCTGCATTTGTGCAGCGTCTGGTTGCGGAAAATCTCTCGCTCGCAGCTGTTGGAGTGCGATTTGAGCAGGGCGCGCTTGGCGACCCCGTGCGCGATCTTATGACGAACGCGCGCATCCTCGACGATTACCTCGGCAAAGAAGTTCCGATCATCATCACTGGATTCGGGATCCCAAGCGTTGCGTCTCCCGAGCAGTCGGTTGCGCGAGGGCATTGGCGCGGCGGCGCGAGCAACGAGCGGCAAAAAGAATGGGGCGACGCCATGACGCGTCTTGCGATGTCGCGCGGCTTTGTCGAGGCTGTGTGGTGGTCGCGACTGGAAGATGTCGCCGAAAATTCCGCTGGTTCAACACCTGCTCGTTCAACAGACGGCTTACTTGATGTTGCGGGCAACATCAAACCTATTGCGGAGCGTTTGCTTGCGCTGAGGCGCGCCATGAGCCCAACACAGGGGACGGCCGTCGGCGCAGCAAGCCCATCAGTGCGAGGTGGCGCATGACCACGACGCCGTCCATCACCGCCAATCCGTCCATAAACGCTCAACCACCATCTGTTGAGATGCGTGCACGCAGTGTCGTACTGGCCCCGGTCGTACTGGCCCCGGTCGTACTGGTCGCGGTCGTACTGATCGCGGTCGTACTGGCCGCGGCGGTGATCGGGCGCGCAATGTCGTGCCCTATGCGCGCGAGTACGCAAGTAGTGACGGAAGTGACCACGGGCTTGCGATCCGAAGCATCGGCAGAATGTCGCGTTGATTGCGAACGCGCGCAGCGATGCGTTCCTCCAGTTCATTTGATCGATATCGATACAGCCGATGTCGCCGAACTTGCACTGCTTCCCGAGATCGGCCCGGTGCTTGCTGCGCAGATCGTCGGAAATCGTGCTGTACTTGGTGCCTTCGGATCGATCGATGCGCTTGGGCGCGTGCCTGGCATCGGACCGGCAACCATTCGGGCAATTTCTCCCGTCGCGCGAGCATCATCCGGTGACAAATCCGTGCGCGTACGAGACGCCGCTGTGACGCCCGAGAGACAACGCACGCCATGAGTCGTGTGCCGTCCGATGGCCGCGCCTCCGATCCCGCTGGCTGCGATGCCTTTTTACAGCTCCTTGAGCCTCGTTTGAAGCCCATCATTGATGAGGCGCTCTCGCGAAAGGGCACGAGCGCATGCGAGGGAAGTGCAGGAAGTTTGCCGAGTGTCCTTGCTGCACTCGTTGCAAAGCGACTCGAAGCACACGACTCGCGTGGAACCGTGTTGTTGGTGGTTGCGCATCTTGATGAGGCAGATGACGCAGCGGAAGAGTTGCGTGCGCTTGGCGTGGAAACAGCGATTTTCCCCGCAATTGAAGTGTTGCCTGGCGAAAGTGCGCCGAGTGCAGATTTGACGGTCGCGCGACTTGCCGTGGTGCGTCACTTGGTTGAGTCTTCTGCACCGCGCGTGATTGTGGCGCCGATCGCTGCATTGATGCAGTCGGTACCAGTCGCTGCAGCGCTTCCCAAATTGGTCCGTGAGTTACGCGAAGGTTCGCGCGTCGCGCCAACCGAGTTGGTGACTTGGCTTGTCGAAGGTGGCTATCGCCGCGTCGATGCGATCGAATCTCCAGGTGAAGTGGCGGTGCGTGGCGGCATTGTCGACATTCATCCTCCCGGTGGCGGTGCGCCAGTTCGCCTTGATTTCTTCGGCGATGAGATTGAGCGGTTGTGTGAGATCGATCTTTCGACGCAGGCTTCCGACAGACGCGTTTCCTCGGTCGAACTTGTGGCCGTCGCGCTTGATGCCGTGCTTGGTGATGCGCGAACAGGAGCGGGTATCCAGCCGCTTGCGGAACTATTCCCATCGGGCACAGTTGTCGTTTTGGCAGAAATGTCAGAGATCGTTGAGCAGGCCCGCGCGTACTGGGATCGCGTACGGGATGGACGCGGCGTGTACGGACCGCCTGCAACGCTGTCATTGCTCGCGCGTCGCGCGCAGGCAGTGCTTGAATTGCACGCATTCGGCCAAGCCGGCGGTGATGCACTGCGGATTGGTGCGAAGTCGCTGAGCGCTTTTCACGAAGACCTCGCAACCGCAGCGATGGAGTTTGCGCAGTTGGCGCAAGAGCGACACGCGGTTATCCCGTGCGAGAGTGATGGCGAGCGTGCGCGTGTGACGGAAGTTCTCGCGCGCCACATCGAGGCCGATCGAGTCCTTCGTCCGTTGCTCCCGCTATCACGCGGTTTTGTGCTTGATCCCGTGCAACATGCCGATGCGCGGAGTGAACATCGAGGGATCATCGTTGCGCCTGCGTCTGAGTTGATGCATCGTGCGCCGGTGCGTCGACGCGGACGCGCGCTTGCGGGCGGCCGCGCGAAAGATGCCTTTTTGGTGTTTGAGCCAGGCGACTATGTCGTGCACCGCGATCACGGCATAGCCCGCTTTGTTGGGCTGCAAACGCTCGCCCAAGAGAGTGCCGTGCAAGGCACCATCGAACAAGAGTTTCTGACGCTTGAGTTTGATGCAGGCGCGAAGATTCATGTGCCGGCGTCTCGTATCGAATTGGTGCAGCGCTATGTGGGTGCCGGAAGTGCGCGGCCAAAGTTGTCGACCCTTGGTGGTCGTCGATGGAAGCGGGCGAAAGAGGAGGCTGAAGAATCTGCGCGTGATTTCGCCTCGGAAATGCTGCGCGTTCAAGCAGCGCGTGCGGCGACGCCAGGCATCGCGTTCCCAGCCGATGGTGATTGGCAACGCGAGTTCGAATCACAGTTTCCGTACGAAGAAACAGACGATCAGTTGACAGCGATTGCTGCGACAAAACGCGATATGGAACGCGCGCGGCCGATGGATCGATTGGTGTGCGGCGATGTTGGTTTCGGAAAAACTGAGATCGCGATTCGCGCTGCATTCAAAGCCGTCGCAGCCGGAAAGCAAGTTGCCGTACTCGTGCCAACCACGGTGTTGTGTGAGCAGCATGAACGAAGTTTTCGCGAGCGTTTTCGCGGGTATCCGTTCCGCGTGGAAAGTGTGAGTCGATTCAAGTCGGACGCGGAGGCGCGCGAAACGCTGGTGGCACTGGGCGAGGGTCGCGTTGATGTCATCATTGGGACGCACCGTCTGCTTTCGAAAGATGTCGGCTTCAAGGATCTTGGATTGGTGGTGGTCGACGAAGAACAGCGCTTCGGCGTGGAGCACAAACAGCGTCTACTTGAGTTTCGTGTGACTGCCGATGTACTCACGCTTTCTGCGACGCCGATTCCGCGCACGCTGCACATGTCGATGCTTGGTCTTCGCGATATCAGTTCGCTGACAACAGCGCCTGCAGATAGGCGTGCGATTGTGACCGAGGTCATTCCACATAATCCTCGGCGAATACAACAGGCAATCCTGCGTGAACTCGCGCGCGAGGGGCAGATCTTCTTCGTACACAATCGCATCAGCGATCTCTTCTCGGTGGCCGACGATCTGCAGCAACTTGCACCAAAGGCCCGCATCGTTGTGGGCCATGGGCAGATGCAACCGAAGGAACTCGAAGACGCGATGCTGCGCTTCATGCGTCGCGAGGCAGACATTTTGGTTTCTACGACCATCATTGAGTCGGGCATCGATATCCCCACTGCGAACACCATGATCATCAACAACGCCCACATGTTTGGGCTTGCGGAGTTGCATCAATTGCGCGGTCGCGTGGGACGATGGAAGCACCGTGCATACTGCTACCTCGTCTTGCCGAAGGATCGTCCGGTTCGCGACGACGCGTTGAAGCGCCTTCATGCGGTCGAGGAGTTCTCGATGTTGGGCGCGGGATTCCGCATCGCCATGCGCGATTTGGAACTGCGCGGGGCAGGAAATCTGCTTGGCGAAGCGCAATCGGGGCACATCGCGGCAGTTGGCTATGAGATGTATTGTCACTTGCTTGAGCAGGCGGTGGGCGTACTTCGGAATGAAGTGCGCGTCACTCCGCTCGACACGATTCTCGACATCGGGCTCGCCGGAAGTATTCCGAAGGGTTGGATCCCAAGTGATGCGCGGCGCATGGAGGCCTACCGGCGCGTTGGTCAAGCAGAGACGCTCGAGTCGCTGGCGAAAGTTGTGACGGATCTTGAGAGCGCGTACGGCGAGGCTCCGCAGACGACGAAGGCGCTGCTTGAGGGTGCGGAGATTCGATTGCGCGCGGCAACGCTCGGCATTCGCTCGCTTGTGCGAAAGGATCAAGATGTCATCTTCCGAACGAGCCGGCCGCGCGAACTCGAACGCTTGTTCGTCGGTGTGCAGGGAGTGATTCGCGTCGTCGGCGGCGGTGACAGTGAGGGGCTCACCGATGTCTACTTCAGGCCGCCGAAGGCGTTTCTTGAGCCGCGCTCGCTGGCGGCGGTGTTGCGCAAGCGACTGGCCGTGTGATTTGTGTGGTCAAGGTGACTTTCGACATCTCAAAGCGCCGGACTGTGACATCTTTCTGTCCTATTGCGGTCGCCTCTCGATTTTGAGGATGGTGTTAAATCCCAATGCAATTCGCTTCCAACGCGCCACCGCTTCGCGTTATGATCCGCGCCCGCGGCGTGGAGCCGCGCAAAGATTGGT
>JASGCF010000147.1 GCA_030054275.1 Limnohabitans sp.
ACCAAAGCCGCGGGACTCGGACGACCGCGAGCCGTTCCGTAAGTCGCAATTCACGATGCACGCCTCGCTCTGAGCGCTCACGGCGAAATTGGCGGCGCACGATCCAATCCTCGGCACAGTTGTATCGGTACCCCCGCTACCTTTGCGGCACACGATGCACGGGCCGCTCGTTGAAATTCTCATCCTTCTCGCCTCGGCGCTCGCGCTCGGCATGCTCGCCGAGCGCTTTCGCCAAAGCGCGATCCTCGGCTATCTCGCGGCTGGAACGCTTGTTGGTCCGAATGTGCTCGCGTGGGTCGATGGCGGCGAGCGCATCGACCTTCTCGCTGAACTCGGCGCGTCGTTGCTTCTGTTCACGATCGGACTTGAGTTCAGTTTCGCGCGCTTGAAGCAACTCGGCGGACGCGTCCTCATCGCAGGCGCCGCGCAAATCGTGCTCACCATCGCAGCAGGCGCAGTGCTCGCGACTGCGTTCGGACTTTCCTTCGGCACAGCCTTCGCCCTCGGCTCGATTCTCGCGCTTTCAAGTACCGCCGTCGTCGCGCGGCTTCTGGTTGAAAGTCGCGCGCTTGATAGTACACACGGTCGGCAAGCCATCGGCGTGCTGCTTGTCCAAGACATCGCCGTGGTACCGATTGTGCTCGCGCTGGCGTTCGGGCGTTCGGGCGGAGATCTCGCCGCGATCGGCGCGGCTGCGCTTTCGACTGTGCTCTATGCGGCTGCGCTTGTTGCGAGCTTTTTCTTCTTCGTCCGCGTTGTCGTGCCGTTCGGACTCGGCCACAACGCGATGTCACGCAATCGCGATTTACCCGTGGTATTTGCACTCGTCTGCGCGCTTGGCAGCGTGATTGGCGCAGAACTCGCTGGACTTCCGCCTGCGCTTGGCGCGTTCGTCGCGGGCGTCTTACTCGGCGGCTCGCGATTCGCAACGCAAATGCGCGCCGATGTTGCGCCGCTCTACACCCTGCTTTTGACTGTGTTTTTCGCAGCAATCGGACTCGCAGGCGACCCGACATGGGCCTATGAAAACGCGCCACTTGTTCTCGCAACACTCGCGGCTGTCGTTGTTGGAAAGACCGTGCTCGCCGCGGGTGCGCTGCGTCTTGCCGGATTGACTGGTGCAAGTGTGCTCGCCACCGCCGCGACCATCGCGCAAATCGGTGAGTTCAGTTTCGTGGTCGCGGAGAGCGCACGAAGCGATGGATTTCTTGATGAACAACTCTTTCGACTTGTGGTGACGGTCACGGTCGCAAGCCTCGCGCTTGCACCGTTGATGGTTGCTGTTGCGAATCGTGTTGCACGCGCGCGTGTGGACCGCGCAACGCACACAGCGCCAGCGTCAACAACCATACAACGCGAAACCGACATCATTCTGGTTGGATTTGGTCCAGCGGGTCGTGAGACTTTCGAGGCGCTGCCCGCGGAACTTCAAGCGCGCACGCGTGTGCTCGACTCAAGTGCGCAACATCACGCGATGGCGCACTCGCTTGGCATGGATGCACAACTTGGCGATGCGAGACGACGCGAAGTACTCGAACACGCGGGAATCTCAGGAGCGCGCGTGATCGTGATCGCTGTGTCCGATCCGACTGTCGTCGCGGCGGTCACAGCGCTTGCGCGCACCATCGCGCCGAACATCGCGATCGTCGCTCGCGCGCGCTACCACATCGCACACGCAGACATTGCGGCTCAAGGTGCAGCACATGTGGTCGATGAAGAGCGGCTTGTTGGGCGCGCGCTGGCCGAACAGGCCGTCGATTCGGTGACCGAGTAGTGCCCCGCAGACAAAAGAATCTTTCACCTGAACAAATCGGTGGTGATTTCATGTTCGCGCGAGTCACGCGCCGACTGCTCCATGCCGGACGATGTCCGACCAGGTTTGAGATCTTCGATCATGAAACACTTCTCGCTCCACCATCTGGCTTTTTCTGCGTTTCTCGTGACTCTCAGTGTTTGCATGGTTGGCATCGCGGGATCAGCCGACCATGTGACCGGCGCTCGATCTGCGCATGAACTTCTCACGCATGAAACGCTCGATGTTGAAAAACTCGCCCAGAGCGGATCCGAGCGCGTTCTGATTGTGCTGACCGATGGCAACACGGTCGAAGGCACCATCGTGCGCACATCCAAAGCGGAAGTGGTCATTGATACCGAAGTTGCTGGCTTACCTCTCCGGAAAACCATCGCACGAGATGACATTCTGAAGATGACACCAGTTGCGAATCGACCAAGTGACGCGCGCGACTCGACACGCACACCTACGAACGATCAAGCAAAGGTGTCGGGGCATGAAGATGAAACTGCCGTCGACGACGAACGCGCGAGTACGCCGGAACCAACAACCCAAACGCCATCTGGTGTTCCAGCCGACATTGCCGCGAAACTTGACGCATTGCGCGTGGGTTTTCAACTGCAGGCCGCGATGCCTACGACTGCGGAAACAAAAGTGACTTCGGTCAAGCGGCCGGGAAAGCCCTTTATGCCTGCCACGGAAAAGCAGGCACAAGAGATGCGTGGTGCTTGGGAAGCCGTTCGCATGCGCTTGACCTACGAAGGCACCGTCACTGCGGAATTCTGGATTGATGCAGAGGATCCGATCCCGCTCGTCATCTTTGAAGGTACCGAAGCCGATGCGCATCTCTACGCAGCGACCACGCAGCGTCGAGGCAAGATCAAAGTACGAAACGCAAAGAGCTCGCTTTCGACGCGTATCGAATGTGATGGTCCGAATGCCATAAATCGTGAATCGCTCAAGAAAGCCCATGCTCTTGCGATTCAGAAGGCGCTCGAGGGCGTGCGTGTGTACCTCTCGTTTGATGGAAAGCAGGTAGTGACTGCCAAACTGAAGCAGAAAGATGACGCGTTCGTGCTTCAGCCGATCGCGGTTGCGGCGCTTGATCACCACAAGACCATGTACAAGGTCGTGACAGACTACGACGCTTCACTTTTGCTGCACATTCTGAGTGGTCTTGCCAAGTTTCAGCAGGAACGAGGTGGACCGCAAGGCACACCAATTCCACTCCAAATTCCTGCCGCATGGGCGGGCCAACTCGCTGGGCAAATTCCGAAAGATGTGGTCGTCTTTCAAGGCTGTTGGCATTGCTGCAATCGGCCGAATGTCGTTCCGCCGTTACATCTGCAGTGCACACGCTGTGAGGGATGTCAGCACACGCCAGGATGCACTGGCGATCCGACGCAATGCGGAGCTTGTGCACAGAATGCGAAGCTTGCACATGCGTCGTCTTGTTTGGGCGGAAGTGCTTGCGATTGTCCGGGCATGATTTCGCGAAGGCACTGCGTCACGATGGCGGAAGCGAGAAAGTATCAGCAGAAGTTTGAGGCGTTCATCGACAACCCTGAATTCGTGGGGAGTGGCGTATACACAGAGACGCGCATTGATGTTCCCTGTGAGAACCATCACCCGCGCACCATGACCCAACGAGGAATTGAGCGCACATGGACCATGATTGGTCGCGTGGAAATCATCGGCTTACCGCCTGATGCCAGTGAAGTGGTCTTACTTGAAGGCGGAGTGTCAGAGAGTATTGGCTTGCGCACTTCTGCGCTGTCACAAGGGACTCTCGCGGTCGAAGCCGTCTCGACGGTCGCCGATCAGATTCTCACATCCGATCCATCTGCGGCGCAGACATCAAGAACACTCGCACAGATCAAGTGTCGTGATGGCTCTGCGCGCACACCGGCGGATGCGCTTCAAAATGCGCTCATTGCAATCCGCACAGCAAGTGGCGGCATCTTGGTGTACCGAATCGATGCCGCATCGAGCCGATTGGTACCGGGCTCCATCAACTTCGCCGCGTGGTGTGCAGCGCGTCGTTGGTCGGCTGAAGTGCTCGAACAGTCTGACAAGCCCTGACCACCCGCGCGACTCGGCGCGTGCACGGAATTTGGAGAAACTTGCGCACCTCCGTGGCAGAGGGCGTCGGCGATGTCCCGTTCTAGGGACCCCAAAGCCTCGTTCTGGTGGCGGGACTCGAGGATCCACATGCCACTTCACTTCGCCCGCTGCTCGACATTTCGCACCACATTTCGCACCACTCGGCTCGCCACTTGGCGCGCCGCATCGCTGACCATTGGGCTGCTGACGCTTGGCCTCGTCGCCAATCCATGTCATGCGCGAAGCGACGCCGCCCCACCGCTTTTCGCCGACGGCCACGGCCTCCGCGGCGCCGCGTGGCCAACACCCGCGCCGACGCCGACACTCGGCGAGGTGTATGGCGTCCACGCCTTGGTCGCACCGCGTTTCGAGATGCCGCTCCAAGACGACGCGTTCTTCCTTGCAGAGGATGAACTGCTTGCGGAGCCTGGCAAGCGTCTGCGCTTTGCGGTCGGCATTCCCGTGGCTCTCAGCCTCGACGATGGCGAGTGGATGCAGGTCGACGGCGGTCGCCTCTGGCGCGTCGTGATCGGCTCCGCCAACGCGACCACCGCACGCGTCCATCTTGCTGGCCTTGCCCTCGGTGAAGGTGAGGAGATCCGGCTCTCGTCGCCAGGATTCGCCGACGGAACCATCGGACCTATCAACGGGACCGGCATGTTCGGCACGGGCGATGCGTGGAGTTTGGTGATGCCAACGGCGGATGTGCTGCTCGAGTGGTTCGTGCCTGAGAATGGCCGCGATCGCCGCTTGCGCGCCCTGCCGTTCACCGACATCTCGTATCACCACGGCTATCGCGACATCTTTGGAGTGTTTGAGGCGGGCGATGGCGGCGTGGCAGGCAGCTGTCACACCGACCCGGCGTGTCATCCGGCGTGGCAGAACGAGTCAAACGCGACGACGGGTTTGACATACACCTCGGGAGGATCTTCGTACATCTGCTCAGGGCAACTCACAGCAACCAGCGCCGCCGATGAGACTCCCTATGTCAGCACCGCGTACCACTGCATCGCAACAGCCGCAGAGGCCAATAGTTGCCAGTTCCGCTTCTTCTACCGCGCCTCGGTGTGCGGTGGGTCAACTTCGTTCGGATCAACCGCCACACCAGGCGCACTCGTTGCAACGCACGCAGCGAGCGACACAACGCTCCTCATGCTGCTCGGCACGCTACCGACATCGCAGCCCGTCGCATGGTCGGGTTGGACGGCGCAAAACCCCGGTATCGGCACACCGACGGTCGCCATCCACCATCCCAGTGGTGCGCCTCAGGCCATCACTTTCAGTTCCAAATCGGGAAACAGCGATTACTGCGCGCTACCGCCGCCGCCTGGAAACTACCATCGAATCGCCGGCAGCAGCAGTCCCATAGAACCTGGATCCTCTGGCAGTGCGGTCTATCTTGCCGATAGCCGCCTGTTCTTCGGCATCTGCAGTTGCTCAGATACTTCGTGCGCGAATCTTGGAGGCTCCACCGGCTACGGTCGCTGGGAGCTCGCCGTCAACTCTGGCGGGTTCGGTGCGTTGCTTGCAGCCGGATCGGATGACGCGCAAGAGCCGAACGACACTTGCTTCGCGGCTGCGACCTCAACTCTCACCGCAAATGGGTCGCTGTCGGAGCTGGTCGTGAAGCGACTCGACGAGGATTGGTACGCGATGCGCGTGCAACCAGGTCAGACGCTCACTGTGACAACCAACGCCAATCCGAGTTACGGATCCGTTGCACTGAGGCTCTACGACAGTTGTGGCGGATCCCCACTCCTGACCAACATCATCTATGGTGTCCAAAGCCAAACGATGACATTCTTGAACACGCGCCTCACCGACACGCTGTACCTGCGCGTGTCGCTGAACACGAATACGCGCAACACCTACTCCCTCTCTTGGAATGTCACGACACCCGTCGCCACGAACGACAGTTGCGCAACAGCGCAAGTGCTTCCTCTAGGTGCTCTGACCATCAGCACAACGGGTGCAACCGGCACGCTTGGCATTCCTTCATCGTGCATTGAGAACGGCGGCACAACGCTTGCCAACGATCTTTGGTACCGCTACACACCGCCGACGAGTGGCATGGTCACGGTAAGCACCTGCGGCCCAAGTTGGGGAGACGCGGGCGGCGGGCTCGATACTGCCATCGCGGTGTACGGAAACGGCGCGACCTGCAGCAACCTTGGCACGCCCATCGCATGCAACGACAACGATCCCTACTGCGGTGGAGTTGTCACGGCCGCGGGGCTCGGCACCAACGGGCAAACGACCGTACCGCCAACGCTTGGCGCAGTGAAAGCGATCGCAGCCGGTGGCGCGCACAGCGTGGCGCTAAAGGCCGACAACCTTGTCACCTGTTGGGGCTCGAATGCGTCGGGGCAATGCACGGTTCCGGCGACCGTCGGCGCTGCGAAGGCGGTTGGCGCCGGTTCGGATCACTCGGCCGCCGTGCGCACCGACGGCAAGGTGATCTGCTGGGGCTCGAACCAATACAACCAGCGTGTTCCGCCGACGGATCTTGTCGATGTCAAGGCGATCGCGTGCGGCGCGTACCACAACATCGCACTGCGTTCGAACGGCACTGTGGCCGGTTGGGGCAACAATCAGTTCCAGCAGTCGACCTCGCCTCCAGCGCTCAACGGCGTGGTCGTGACCGCGATCGCGGCAGGCGGATACCACTCCGTGGCGCTGAAGGCCGACGGCACCGTGCACTCTTGGGGCTGGGCGCTGCTTGGTCAAAGCCCGACGCCGGCGGGCGTTGCGAACATCACCCACATCGCAGCCGGATTCGGCCACACGATGGCGATGAAGGCGAACGGCGACTTCATCGGTTGGGGCGCGAATGACGATTTGCAGGCACAAACTGGCTCATTCCTGCGGCCGATGGTTTCGTTTGCGGCGGGTCAGTTCCACACGATCGGCATCAGCGCGACGGGCACGGTGCATTGCCTCGGTTCGAACGCGAACGGCCAATGCCCATACCCGACGGGTCCGGTTGTCGATCTCGGCATGTCCGGCCGCGTTGCAGCGGGCTTCAATCACAACCTCTTTCTTGCGTGCAACGATCATCCGGTATGTGAATCGGGAAGCACCGTGCAGTGGCAAGCAACGGCTGGTGTCACCTACTACATCCGCGTGGGATCACCGAGTGGCGAGAAGGGCGTTGCGACGCTCACGCTTTCGACCACAGCACCGACCCCGTGTCCGGCTGATGTGAACGGCTCGGGCGCGGTCGATGCGAGTGATATGGCCGCGCTCCTGAGCGCGTGGGGCACAAACGGCGCTGGCACCTTCGACACCGACATCGATAACGATGGCATCGTCGGCGCAAGCGACTTGTCCGCGATGCTGAGTGCATGGGGTGCATGTCCGTCGTGAGGCCGTCATCGTGAGGCCGTCGTGAGGCCATCGTCGTGAGGCCGACTTCGTGAGGCCGACTTCCTGTCTGCGCGCGAAGTATCGACTTCATATGCTGACCGCATGAACGCGGATGATGCGACTCGGACTGCGCTCGGCATCTCGCGCCGCGATGCAATCGCTGTTGGCGCGACCGCAATGCTGGCTTCGTTCGCCGTTGCTGACTCGCGACGAAGTACGGAGCCGCTCAGCATGGACGAAACGCAAGCGAATCAACCGTCGAAACCCGCTTCGCCCTTCACTGTCGTACTCGGTATCGCGCAGGATGGCGGCGTGCCGCAGGCTGGGTCGTTTGGAGATGCGCGTTGGAACGACCCCGGACAGCGGCGGCATGTGGTGAGTCTCGGAGTTGTCGATCCGTCGAGCGGCAAGCGCTGGATCATCGACGCGACGCCCGACTTTCCGCGGCAGTTGCTTGAACTTCACCGCATCTCGGGCGGCGCTGCGCGACCCGCAGTCGATGGCATCTTTCTTACGCACGCACACATCGGCCACTATCCAGGGCTCATGTATCTCGGGAAAGAAGCAATCGGCGCGACCAAGGTTCCGACCTACGCGATGCCTCGGATGCGCGCGTTTCTCGAGCAGAACGGCCCGTGGAGCCAACTCGCAACGCTTGGCAATATCGCGTTGCAGTCGCTTGTCGCGGGTGAA
>JASGCF010000148.1 GCA_030054275.1 Limnohabitans sp.
TGGATTTTCAGCCGTTGGATTCTCAGCCGTTGGATTTTCAGCGAGGTGTTTCGCGGTGGTCCGCTCGGTCGGACAACTCGCGCAGTGCCGTGCGGCAGTACCACTGCACCGCAGCCGACATCGGCGGCGAAAGCGCGTCGAGTTCCTCGGATGAACACCAGCGAATGTCGTGATGCTCTTCGGCGGCAAGCGTGGTCGTGCCGTGCTTCACGCGCGCGAAGTAGATCATCCCGATGTGTTCGTGCGTGTCGCTGATGCGGTGAATATCGAGGAATCGCGGCGCGATCAGCGCGCGCGTGCCGGGCTCGGTCGTCGGTGGACGCTCGCCCACGAGTTCGATCTCGAGCCCGCTCTCTTCGCGCGCCTCGCGCAGCGCGGCTTGCTCAGGATCCTCGTCAAGCTCGATGTGGCCCCCGATCGGAAGCCATTTGTTCAACTTCTTGTGATGGATCACGAGCACCTTCGCGTCATGCACGATGAAAATCGCAACCGTGAAATCGATGAGTTCGTGAAGGTGTGGCATTGCGGCCGCGAGAAGATAATCCAAACAGCCGTCTCGCAGCGTTCGTGAACGCACTGCCGTTTCACCCGCATTGCTCGCATTCTTCATACGCTGCACAAGCGCATTTCGGATCTCCTCATGCAAGCAAACCTCGCATCGCTGCGTCAATACTTCAGCACCACAGTGCGTTGGATGCAGCATGCCATGCGCCATCCACGGCGCGCGCTGCGGGGACCTCAGCCGACGCTGCGCGAAGTGCTTCAGCGCGCTGGAATTCCTTCGGTCAACGACGCGGAGTTCGACACACGCGACGCAGCGCCGATGGTCGCCATGAGCACACTTGGTACAAACGGTCGATTCGCCAATCAACTCTTTCAATACTTGTATCTCTCGATTGTTGCCGAGCGCCACGGCGCTGTCGTGCATGTGCCGCGTTGGGCCGGAACCGATCTCTATGGACTCATCGATCCCGCTCCGCGCGATGCGTCAAACCTCGATCGATACCACGAACTTGATGCTGCGCAAACGACGCGGGCATCGTTGCGCGGACTGTCGCCTGATGCGCTCTTCGATTCGCAGATCAAGGCCACCGACATCGACTACTGGGGCTACTTTCAACTGCACGGACGGCTCCTTGCGCCGTATCGCGATCATGCGCGACGCATCTTCACGCTGGTGCCCGCGATTGAGCAACACATCGCGACTGCACTCGCGCGACTTGAGTCGCACGGTTCGCACCTTGCTGCGGTACATCTTCGCCGCGGTGACTATGGCTACGACTGCTTCTTTCGGGCGCCATGCTCTTGGTACGCCGAGTGGCTACGCGCACAACCACTTGATCGAGCGTCCACCGTCGTCTACATCGCGTCTGAAACACCACACCAGTATCGTCAGCGCTTCGCGCCCTATCGCACCGTGTCTGCTCGCGATGTTTCCACACTTCCACCAGCGCTCGATTGGCTACTCGATTTCGAAGTCATGCGTCGCGCGCACACACTCGCGATCGCCAACAGTTCGTTTTCGTATTTCGCAGCGTTTCTCAACAAGCGTTGTGTGCGATACGCACGACCGTCGGTTGAGGCGATGCAACTCGTAGAGTTTGATCCCCTCAACGCGCCCGTCATCTTCACCAACATGGTGCCGAAAGAAGTTCACCAACAACTCGCATCACTCGACAAGAAGTAGATGCGCAGCGCGTGACGCATGCATCGTTACTTCGACTCTTTCGAGTCTGAGTCGTCATCCTTCGATGATTTCTTGTCCTTCGAAGACGAGTATGAGCTTGGCTCCTTGTCTGCAACAACAGGCGGGAAGCCATTCAGTTGTCGCCAGATTTCTTGCCACAACGGCACGGTACGAAGCAGCACCCACGCTTTCGCACGCACGCCTTGACGAAGAAACCGCACGCCTGGCCACGGCTCATCGGCCGGATCTGCAGCGACCACGATACGAAAGCGACCAGCGCCGTCATCCGTCGCATCGATCGACAGCACCTCGCCGCCGAAAGTACCAATCGCAACACTCGGCCAACCGACAAACTGAATCGCGGGCCATCCTTCGAACTGTAAGCGCACGCGACTTCCAGGAACCACGGTGCCGTCGGCACGCACCTCGCGCGGCGTGAGCAATGGCATGTCCATGCCATCAATCCATGCCTCGACAAAGCGCGCCTCGGTATCGGGAATCACAACGCAAATCGCAGACCCTGGCTTGAGATACGCACCTTCAGTTGCTTCAACACTGAGCACGATGCCATCGCGCGGCGCCACAACCACTTGCTGCTCACTCTTACTAATTTGGATATCAATCGCGGCGATGTCGCGATCGGCAGTCGCAACCTCACCTTCCGCACTTCGACGGCTCGCGCTTGTTGCTGCAATCGATGCCTCGTAATCGCGACCCGTGCGCTCGAGAATCGCTTTCGCTGCACCAAGATTGGCGCGCGCACTGTCGAACGCCAACTTGGCAAGTTCGTAATCGCGACGCGAAATGTCGCCCGTTGAAACCAACTGCGCCATGCGCTTCTCATTGATTTCGTTGGTTTCGAACACAAATTGCTCTGCTTGGACCCGCTGTTGTGCGGCGTCGATGGCCTGAATTTTCGCCAATTCCTGCGATGCAACTTGTTGATCAAGATCTTCGATGCGCTGCTTCGCGGCAGCGCGACGCGCGATCGCGGCGTCGTGTTGCAAACGAAGTTTCGCAATGAGATTCGGATCGTTGTCTTGAATCTCGGCGATCAGGTCGCCCTGCTTCACCGATTGATTCTCGACCACCATCAGGCGTCGCACGCGACCTTCGACCGGCGCCTCAATGTTGACGCGGCGATCAAGTGGATTGAATGCGATCACGCGACCAGTACCGCGCACCGATTGTTGCCATGGCACGAAGAAAATGCCAAGCGCAATGGCGATCGCGCACAGGAGAAGAATCCGTGCGAAAATGCGGGAGCCGCGACCAGCACCGGCAAGCGCAAGTGCAGGCAACGAGGGAGGACACAACTCAAGTGCGCCGCGACGAATGCGGCCGCGAGAGATCGATGCTTCAGACATGGGTGTGGCCCCCAATCGATGCGTGCAGAGCCTGCGACGCTGTTGGTGCAGTGATTTCAATGGTGCGCGTACACCGCGCTGCAACGCGCGGGTCGCGCGTGACAACGATCACAGTCCATGGGTAGGGTGCGTCAAGAAGAACTTTCGAAAGTGCTTCGAGTGTGGCATCGTGACCATCAAGCAGTTCGTCGATGAGCAAGAGTTTGGGCCGCGTCGCGAGGGCCCGCGCTGCAAGCAATCTTGCGCGCTGTCGACCTGTGAGCGGAAGTCCGCCCGTGACCAATTCGGTGGAAAGCCCGTCGGGCAAACTTCGGATTGCTTCGCCGAGGCCCGACTGCTCCACCGCGCGTGCCAAATCAGATGCGGAAATACCTTGGACGCCCAGTCGAATGTTGTCCGCGATCGAACCGGCGATGAGATCCGTACTGCGCAGAACGCACGCATGATTTCGCAATGCTCCGAGGTTCCACGACCGAATATCAACTCCGTCGAGAAGCACTTCTCCGGCGTACGGCGCGCGCATACCAAGAAGAATCTCAAGGACAGAACTGGTTCCAGAACCGCGCGAACCGAGCAGCGCAACGCGCTCGCCTGCATGGATCGTGCATGAGAGGCCCTCGAATGCAGGACTCCGTCCGAAGCGCGCGTACGCCAGACCACGCACTTCGACAGTCATGCCCCCTTCGCGTGCTTGCGTTTGTTCGCCGTCTGTACGCTCAAGCGGCAGGTCCACAAGGTGACCAAGTTTGTCCATCGCAGCAACAGCGTCGTACCACGCTTCGAATTGCTTCCCCAGTTTCGAAATCGATGCGACGATCGCAGACACGATGATTTCACTCGCAACCAACTGGCCAAGCGTGATCTGTTGACTCAAGACAAGCCAACCGCCGACCACCAAAAGCGCACTCGCGGCAAGCACCTCAAGAAGCAGCAGACTCGTGATTTGCCGCATCAAAATGACAAAGTGCTTGCGACGCGCGAAGAGATAGCCACGAATCAGATCATCTGCGCGTGCCTTCGCAAGTTCTACGCCACCTGGACCTTTGAAGACGCGCGGATGCCGCGCGAGCTCTTGCAACCAATCCACAACTGCATACTTTTGCCGCGATTCCTCGACACTGGTGCGTACCGCAGATCGACCCGCAATGAACACAATGCACGCGAGTGCTACAACCAATGCTAGTGAAAATGCCAACAGAAACGGGTGATAGAACGCAAGAACCGTGAGCCCGATCACGGCGCTGAGTAACAAGTTGATCCCCGTCAAGAGCAGCATCGAAGCGCTCTTCTGCACCGTAATGACATCGAGGAATCTGTTGACGAGTTCTGGTCCGTGGACGCCGTCAAGAGCTTCAACCTTCACATGCGGAAGTCGATGCGAGAGATCTGCGCCAAGGCGTACGAAGATACGACGCTGGATGACCTCTGCCACCGTGTGTTGTAAGACCCGCAACGCAGCAGCGACGGCGAGGCAGACAAACAACACCAGCGCAATCGCGATCAACCCTTGCAGAAACGGCCCGCTTTGCGTGCCGAAACTGAGGTTCGACACAAAGGCGTTCACGGCAAGCGGCAACGCGAGATACATCAATCCTGTGATGGCGCTGAAGATGAAAATCGTCCAAAGTTCGGGCGACTCCTGTCGTAGCAGTGAGAACAGTCGTCGAACGGGCGACACATGTGTATGAGCATGCGTGTGAGCATGTGCGTGCTCGTGCATGTGGTGACCCGCGGAACCGTGCGAAGCGTTCGTTCCCCGCACACTCGGCGCGCCTTCATGATGCGCCACTCGATCAGCCGGAAGCAGCGGCTGCGCAACCGCGAAGTCTGCCTTGTCGGTACGCGAGTCGAGGCCGAGTCGTCGCGCAAGTGCTCCACGCGAGATTGTCTCGACACCACTTGAGCCGTCGCTTGTCGCCTCGTTCGAACTCGACCAAATCCGCGCGCGGAAGAACCCGTAACGCCGAATGATGATCCACTCGTCTCGCGAAGGCCCCCACGCGACAAGCGGAAGGTTCTCATCAGCCATCCAGACTGCGTCTGCGACCGTCATGCGACTTGGATGCAGTGAAATCCCAACCCGACAGGCAACCTCGCCGAGGAGTTCAAGCGGATCGCTTGCCGGCACAGCGCGCATCGCCTCGCGCGTTGCAAGCGGGTCCAATCCCGTCGTACATTCAAGATCAAGTTCGCGGCAGAGTTCGGTCAAAACGCGCGCTGTGGAGGTGCTGTCGGCGCGCAACGCCGAATCCTCATGAGGTGCACTGCTGTCCTCAGACGCGCGCTCCGCTCGTGATCGATCGTGTGGTTGAGTCATGGAGTAGGTGTGGCGAAGCCGTTGGGCGCACAGGGTAGGCAGCTGGGCTCAACGCTATCGCACCATCGCGGCCCGCACAGTGCGCAATTTTGCATTTGCGGTAATTGCGCCCATGGACGCCTACCGGTCAGCCGCTTTCGCCTTTCGGCTTACTGCCGTCCACCTTTCGGTGGCGTCGTGTGATCACCAAAGTATTTCTCGCTTCGATACCGAAGCCACACGCGCAACACATCGGGCACGCGTTCGCGTTCATCGGGTGTGAGTGCCTCGTACAGCGCGATCGCCTTCGCGCGCTCGGCGCGACACGCTGCGTTGCGATGCGCGTCCCACAGGACACGCGCGCGACGAATACACGCACAAGCGTCTTTCACGCGTTCTGCGCTTGTTGGCGGCTTCGAGTTTGGACGCTTCTTTGCAGGCATCGTTGCTCTCGGTTGTAAACGCGAAGTGCTGTTACCGTAGCATCGCACACAGGCATTGGTGTTGAGCGCGTCGTGCGCGCGAATCGATTGAAGTCTCGTTGATGACGCCTTGACGCGTACCCTATGCGCGAACGCATCCGCACCAACGAATTGATGGACGACCCCGCGCTCCCCGCGGCCGAGCACGATCACGCCCTCGCCGGACTCGCGCGATTGAATGCGTGGTCGCGGAGTCATCGACTTTTGTGGGATGGAATCGCAAAACATGCACGCAAAGCGAACGCTGCTGGACGCACACTGCGCGTTCTCGATGTCGCAACTGGTTCCGGCGACGCACCGATCGCCCTCGCGAAGCGCGCGCATCGCGCGGGCCTGAAATTGTCATGGACGCTTGTCGATTGCAGCGCGCACGCGCTCTCAGTTGCCGAGTCGCACGCTCGTGAAGCGCAAGTTGAGGTGAAAACGCTCGTCGCCGATATCGTGGCACGACCGCTGCCATGCGAGGCCGATGTCGTGACATGCTCACTCTTTCTGCATCACTGCGAACGCGATGGCGTGAAACGCGCACTGCAACATATGGCTCAGGCAGCACGCACTGCTGTTGGAGTCACGGACCTTGATCGCACGCATCGCGGACTTTGGCTCGCGTGGCTTGGCTCACGCATCCTCAGTCGTTCACCTGTGGTGCATTTCGATGCCATCGCCAGTGTTCGCGCTGCATGGACGCCGCAAGAAATGCAGGATATTTCAGCGGAAGCGGGACTCGCGTCTGCACGATGTACACAGCGATGGCCTGCGCGTTGGACCATGTGGTGGCGAGCACCATGAATGTGCCATGAATACTCCATGAATTCGCTGACCACACAGTTCTTTGATGTTGCCATTGTTGGCGCTGGACCAGCCGGATCTGCCGCTGCGCTCGCAGCTGCACAGCACGGCGCACGCGTACTTCTGGTTGACCGTGCAGAGTTTCCACGCACCAAAGTCTGTGGATCGTGCTTAGCTGAAAGTGGCGTTGAAACACTCCGCAATTTGCACGCAGCAGGTGTACTTACCAACGCAATTCCACTGCGTTCTGTGCATGTGTCGTGCGGCGATCGACACAGCAAAATTGCGCGGACCGCAGGTGTTTCCATCGGTCGCGAAGAACTCGACGCAGCGCTGCTCAATGAAGTGAGAAACGCTGGCGTGACCGTCGCTCTCGCAACTCGCGCACGCATGCAGCAGGACCGAGTGTTGACGCTCGCAGGTGTCGAACTCCATGGCGCGGTTCGCGCACGGACAACAATCATCGCAGACGGACTGAGCGGAAATACACTTGATGATCTGACCGAATTTTCGTGGCGCATTGCGCAACGCAGTTTCATGGGATTTGGCGCGATCGTGCCTGCACGCTCGGTTGCATGCCTTTCACACGAAATTCGCATGCGGGTTTCGACCCATGGATACATCGGGGCGGTCGAACTTCCGTCGGGTGAAATCGATATTGCAGCAGCCGTCGATCCACAGGCGCTTCGCATGGCATCGGGCGTTTCTCAATGCGCGCTTCAGATGCTTGGTGAAGACACACTTGATCGAGCAGCGCTGGTTGCTGCGCGTTGGCGCGGAACTCCTCTTCTCACGCGTCGTCGTGCGCGGGTCGCCGCCAACGGCGTTCTGGTCGTGGGCGACGCGGCTGGATATGTCGAGCCATTTACTGGTGAAGGAATGACTTGGGCACTGGTGACCGGTGCGCTTGCCGGAACACTTGCCGCCACACATCCTTCGCCGCATCGCGTGTGGCCACAACTTTACAACGCACGCATGCGTTGGCCGCGACTGCGCTGCGTCCTCTTTGCGAAGACGCTGCGTGCACCGCGTTTGGTGCGCACGGTACTTTGCCTCAGTGACATGCTGCCTACGCCATTTGCGTTCTTGACACACACTGTCGGACGCATGTCTACAGCGCAGCAAAGGTATCGTCGGTGGGCACTATGAGCGGCAAGCCGCCGTCACCAACCGCGACGATTGTTTCGCTTGCGACATCACATCCATCATGTCGCATGTCGCGCGCCGATTGGCTCGAGATCGCACACGCCATCTCACCGCGCGATGTTGATCGTGCCTTGCTTGCTCGACTTGCCGAACGCAGCGCCATCGATAC
>JASGCF010000149.1 GCA_030054275.1 Limnohabitans sp.
GCAGCCACGGCGCGCGCATCAGACTTTCTTCACGCGCAAATTGCGATACGCCACGCGGTCGCCATGGCCACAAAATCCGATGTGTCCCGCGGCACGCTTCAGCCCCTCGACCGCATTTCCGCTCACGGTCTTGCCGTCCGGCGCAACTTTGTCGAGATCAATGTCGACAATCACAACACCGTTCAGTTCGACTTTCACCAAGCGCCCCTTCATCGTGATGGTCTCATGGTTCCATTCGCCGACCGGCCGCAGTGCCGTCGCGGTTGCGGCTGCCACCCCGTAAATCGAGCCGTGGTACTGCCACTCCTTCAGACCCTTGTACTGCTCGGCCGTGTTGTCGAGGATCTGCGATTCGAAACCTGCATACGCAGGATCGCCCTCTGACGGGCAGCGCAAGGCAATGCCGTTGTTCGCACCCGGCGTGAGTTGGAACTCAAAGCGAAACTCGAAGTCACCGAATTCGTCTTTGGTGAGAAGATTTGATCCCTTCGGCCCGCAGACGATCGCTGGCGCCCCGCCCACATCTTCAACCATGTAGCCCTTCGTGTCGCCGATCCAACCATCGAGATCTTTGCCGTTGAAGAGGGGGAGAAAGCCCTCGGTCTTCTCTTTTGCCGCATCGACAGTTGCCATTTTCGGCTCCGCGGCGGGTGGCGGGAGCGTGGCGGGAGCGCAAGCGGCAAGAATCGAGACGACAAGAGCGGTGGTTGCGATCTGCATGCGCGAAAGTGTACGGAAAACCAAGTCCGGATTCGGGGGATCCGCCGATACCATCGCGTCCCTTCGCAGTCACTGTGTGGACTGTCGCGAAATCCAACGGAGTTCAGCATGAACCTCGCCCTTCTTGCAGCGTCACTTGCCATCCCGCACACCATCGGTGGAATGGCCGAAGATTCCTCGTTGCAACAAGCCGGCCCGCAACGCGGACCGAAGGCGGACGCGCGCGAATACGCGCAAGGCCCCGCTGTACCCAGCATTCGGCTTGAACGCCTCCTACCAGCATTGCCGCTGGTTCGGCCGATTCAAACATTGCAGCGTCCAGGTGACCCAAAGAATCTGTACATCGTCGAGCAGCCTGGTCGAATTTTGATTGCGGATCCAAGCGACGCAGCCACCAAAGAAGCCAAGGTGTTCCTCGACATTCGCGAACCAGTCAATGATCAAGGCAACGAAGAGGGCTTACTTTCTGTCGCATTTCACCCGCAATGGCCGGAGAAGCGTGAACTCTATTGCTACTACACCGCAGCGAAGCCGCGTCGATCCGTGCTCTCGCGCTTCACGGTTGCTGCTGATGGCATGACCGCGGATCCGGCGAGTGAAGAAATCATTCTCGTCCAATCGCAGCCGTATCCCAATCACAACGGTGGGACCGTGTTGTTCGGACCTGATGGCTATCTCTACCTATCGTATGGAGATGGTGGCGCAGCAAACGATCCGCATCACTACGCGCAAAACCTCGGATCGCTGCTTGGCAAAATCGTGCGCATCGATGTGAACAAAAAGGGAAGTAACGGCGCGCCATACGCGATTCCTGCAGACAATCCATTCGTGGGCAAGGAAGGCGCCAAGCCTGAAATTTGGGCCTACGGTACGCGCAATGTGTGGCGTATGTCGTTCGACCGAACGACGGGTCAACTGTGGGCGGGTGATGTCGGTCAGAACATCTGGGAAGAGATCGACCTCATCGAAAAGGGCGGAAATTACGGGTGGAATGCGCGTGAGGGCTTCCACGATTTCACAGGTGGTAAGGGCGAACCTCCATTTGTTGAGCCTGTTGTCGAGTATCACCATCGCGAAGGTGTGTCGGTGACCGGCGGAGTGGTGTATCGCGGCGCTGCAATTCCGAATCTTGAAGGCGTTTATGTGTACGCAGATTTCCAGTACGGCACGGTGTGGGGAATTCGCATGATCGATGGCAAGCCAACCAAGCCAACGGTTTTGCTGAAGAAACCGAATGAGCTCATTTCGAGCATTGATGAAATGGCTGATCGCTCGATGATTTTCTCAACTTTCAATGGTGGACAAGAGCGCGGCAACGCCGGATCGATTTGGCGCGCGGTTGCTGCGCAATAAGAACTGTTTGACTCGAGAATCTGCATGGCTCGACCACTTCGATACCAAACCGCCGGTGAATCGCATGGACCTGCGCTTGTCGCAATCATCGATGGGTTGCCGAGCGATCTCGAGATCGATGTGGCACGCGTGAACGCGGAGCTCGCGCGGCGGCAAGGCGGCTACGGCCGCGGAGCGCGTCAGAAAATTGAGACAGATATTGCGGAATTTCTCGGCGGTTTGCGACAGGGCAAGACAATCGGGTCGCCGGTTGCGTTGCGCGTTGCAAACAAAGACAACCGTATCGACGACCCAACAAAGACACCTGCGGTGACGCGTCCGCGCCCTGGACACGCGGATCTTGCAGGAAGTCTGAAGTACCTCGTGCCTGATTGTCGTGGCACGCTTGAGCGTGCGAGTGCGCGCGAAACGGCCGCGCGCGTCGCGGCGGGTGCGGTCGCGCGCAGCGTGCTCGATGCGTTTGGGATTCGCGTGTTTGGCTTTGTTCGCGGCGCATGTGATGCATGGTGTTCACCTGATGTGCGCGCGGAAACGCTCGACGCGCTTCTCGCAGCGCGCGACGCGAGCGAGGTGTACTGCCCAGATGCTGCAATCGATGCGCGGCTCGTCGATCTCATTCATCGCGCAAAGACCGAGAAGGACACCGTCGGTGGTTGGTGTGAAGTGCATGTGGTTGGTTGTCCTCCGGGCCTTGGCTCCTGCATGAATTGGGATGATCGACTTGATGCGCGGCTTGCGTTCGCAGTGATGGGCATCCAAGCGTTCAAAGCCGTAGAGATCGGCCTCGGCCGCGAGTGTGGTGCGCGCTTCGGAAGCGCTGTACATGACCCGATTACATACGACGCGGGCCGCGCGAGCATGGCCAGCCTTGGGTACGAGCGACCGACGAACAATGCCGGCGGTCTTGAAGGCGGCATGACGAATGGCATGCCGATCATCGTGCGCGGCACGATGAAGCCGATTTCGACACTCTTGCGCGGCATGCCGAGTGTTGAGTTTGGTTCGCATGAACCCGCGCAAAGTGCGTACGAACGCAGTGATGTGAGCGCGGTCGCTGCAGCGAGCGTCGTGATGGAGAATGTGGTTGCGTTCGAAGTGGCGCGTGCGTTCCTCGACAAATTCGCCGGAGATTCCATGCGTGAGGTTCGCGGTGCATACGACGCGTATCTTGCCGCCGCGCGAACGATCTAACGCATCGTGCGTTTTCGGTAGGATTGCGCGTGCAACATGAGCACTCTCAACGCGCCGCAGTCACACGGATCGATCGCAGTCATGTCCTCACCAACTCGCTCGCTCGCCTACTGGGAAATTGCGTCTCCGGCGGAGAAGATTCCGACGCGCGTCATCGAGCGCGCGAAGGATGTCAGCGCCACGGTCGCGCGCGAAATCGCCGACCTCATTCGCGCGAAAGCGCGTGCAGGTGAGAAGTGTGTGCTCGGACTCGCAACCGGTTCGACGCCGACCGGCGTGTACGACGAGCTTGTGCGACTTCAC
Source organism: Limnohabitans sp. (assembly GCA_030054275.1). Lineage (GTDB taxonomy): Bacteria > Planctomycetota > Phycisphaerae > Phycisphaerales > SM1A02 > QWPT01. Next base: position 3,568 of record JASGCF010000149.1, read on the forward strand.
CGCGAAGAAGGCCTGTCATTCAAGAATGTCGTCACCTTCAACCTCGACGAATACTGGCCGATGCAGCCAGCCGATTTGCAGAGTTACCACCGCTTCATGCGCGAGCATCTCTTCGACCGTGTTGATGTCGATCCCGCGCACACGCACATTCCCGACGGTCTCGCTGCGGAAGATGATGTGCGCGCGATGTGCGAGCGCTACGAGCGCGAAATCAAGGCAGCGGGTGGCATCGATCTTCAGATTCTTGGTATCGGCCGCACGGGTCACATTGGTTTCAACGAGCCAGGTTCGTCACGCACGAGCCGCACGCGTCTCATCACGCTTGATCGTGTCACGCGCAAAGACGCGGCCAGCGATTTCTTCGGCGAAGAAAATGTTCCGACGCGCGCGGTCACGATGGGCGTCGGCACGATTCTCGAAGCGAAGCGCGTGGTGATGATCGCGTTCGGCGAAGGCAAGGCGCCCGTCGTCGCGCGCGCGATCGAAGGCACTGTGACGAACTCGATCGCAGCGAGCTTCTTGCAAGAACATGCGAACGCACAGGTCTATCTTGATCTCGCAGCCGCTGCAGAACTTGAGCGCTGCAAAGCGCCGTGGGCAAGTGCGAATCACGATCTCGACTGGACCGACGCGCTTGCACGCAAAGCTGTGATTTGGCTCGCGCGCACGACCGGCAAGGCGATTCTCAAACTCACCGCCGAGGATTACAACGAGCATCACTTGCAAGATTTGCTCGCGGGTCGCGGCAACGCCTACGACCTCAATCGCGCGGTTTTCCGCGGTCTTCAGCGCTCGATCACGGGTTGGCCTGGCGGAAAACCTGCAGCGCACAAGCAAGATGGCGACATCAATCGTCCCGAGGACGAGATTTTCCCGAAGCGCGTCTTGATCTTCTCGCCGCATCCTGATGACGATGTCATCTCGATGGGTGGCACATTCATTCGCTTGGTCGACCAAGGCCACGAAGTGCATGTTGCGTATCAAACTTCGGGGAACATCGCGGTGTTTGATGCAGAAGCGCTGCGCTTCCTCGACTTCGCAAGCGACTTCAACGGGATGTTCGGATTCGAAGGCGCGAAGACCGAGCGCATGGAACACGACATCGCGCGCAAGCTCCGCGCAAAGCGTCCGGGCGAGGTCGACGCGCCTGAGGTGCAACGCTTGAAGGGCTTGATTCGTCGCGGCGAGGCGAAGGCCGCGGGCATCTACTGCGGCGTTCCTGAAGATCGTTTGCACTTCCTCGACATGCCGTTCTACGAGACGGGTCGCGTGCGCAAGAAGCCGCTCGGGACCGCCGACATCGACATCGTGAAGGTACTCCTGCGCAGCGTGAAGCCGCACCAGGTCTACGCTGCGGGTGACTTGAGCGACCCGCACGGCACGCACCGTGTATGCCTTGCGGCGATCTTCCGCGCGCTCAGCGAGTGCGCGAACGACGAGTGGGCGAAGCACTGCACAACATGGCTCTACCGTGGCGCGTGGCAAGAGTGGGATGTCGAGCAAACCGAAATGGCTGTGCCGCTCTCGCCCGACGAAGTCGCGCGCAAGCGCACCGCGATCTTCAAGCATCAATCGCAGAAGGATCGCGCGCTTTTCCCAGGCGCCGACGAGCGCGAGTTCTGGGAGCGCGCGGAACAGCGCAACGCGAACACCGCGAAACTTTACGATTCTCTCGGCCTTGCAGAGTATGCAGCGATCGAAGCGTTCGTTCGCTGGGATGGCCGACCGCTCGATTGACGGAAACGCTGCGCGCGCGTGACATCACCGCTTCGCGATGAGGGAGAGCAAAGGGAGAGCGAAGAGAATTGGCGCATCGGCTATGAACGACCCGATTTCTTCGGTGCTTGTGAAGGCGAAACCACGCAAGAGCGGGTTCGTCGATGCTTCGGGCGAGCCGCGAGAGTTTGCGCCGTTTCGCCACGCGCCCGCGCCTGATCTTGATCAGCCGGGAACGCGTGCGGCCTACGCCGCGATCGCGCGCAAGACGCGTCGCCACGGAGATGCACCTGCCTCGGCTGCGCCGGAACTCCACGTGGTGCTCGAGGATCACATGCTTCTTCGCTCCGCGCCGATTGCAGCAACGTGTGCGGGAGTACTCGTTCTCGGCGTCTTTCGACTCGCCGACTTCCTTTCGGCGAGCGGTGGAGTGCCAATCAGTCGCGATGATGGCCCGATTCTCGCTTTGGTGCCATTCGCGGCGGCGGCGGTTGCGTACATCGTGACGCGTTGGTGGTTCGTCTTCCGCCATCGTGGCTCAAAGGCGACGGTGCCGTTACTCGAACTCGGCTTCTGTGCGGCGTGCGGACACGCGTTGCGTGGCGCGTCGCCTGTGCAACCGCCGCGCAACGGCGTCGATGACTTTCAAGAAACGCCGCTCTGTGCCTGCAGTGAATGCGGCGCGCAATGGCCTATCACGGCGACACGCGCGCCATTCACGCCCGACGGAGAGTCGCTCAGAAGCGTGTTCCCGACGGTCGAAGGTGTTGCGCGTTGGCGCAGTCGCCGCGCACTTGCGCGGGCGCTGCGTGCGGGATCTGAGGATTTCACGATCGACGCGGCGAACATGCAGCGCTACATCGCGACCGGTGCGGGCGCGCGCAGGAGCAGCGGGACGATCGCAAAGGACATCGCTGCTGACGCGGGTCGAGCGTCTATCTTCGTCCTGACGGCGATGTTTGTGATGTCTTTCGCGGCGCTCGCGCTTGCATTCGTCATCGCGCCACTACAGCTCCTCGTTGGAGGGCTCGGGCCGATCACGGATGGCGCGCTCATCCTCATCGAGTTGAGCCTCTTTCTCTTGATCGTGGTCCGAGTGTTCGCCCATACACGACGGAACTCGCGTGTGCGTCGCGTGCAGAAGTCCGTGAAAGAGGCACTTGCGAAGGAAGTTTGCCCAACGTGCACGACGCAACTCGTGCGCGTGCCGGCGACGACGCTCTACGAGCCGTGCTCGTGCTGCGGATCGATTTGGCGGAGAACATGACGATATGAACACTTTCGTCTTTGCGCTCACTGTGATCAGCGCTACGCAGCAACCGCCCACCTTCGTGAAGCGCACGCTCTCGAAGGACTTCGTCGCCGAAGGTTGCTGCGTCGCGGATTTCGATCGCGATGGGCACCGCGATGTTTCCTCCGGGCGGTACATCTGGTTCGGCCCCGACTTCATCGCGCGCAGTGCCTTCGCTGCACCGCGTTTGAACGACGACGGGACATCGCGCGAGCCGTATCGCGCCGACACGGGGTACTCCGACTATTTCGAGCAGTTCGCGCATGACTTTACGGGCGACGGTTGGCCCGACATCCTCGTGTACTCGTGGCCAGGGAGCGATGCGTCGGTGTTCGTGAATCCCGGCGCAACGGCCGCGGCACCGCGCGTCGATGCGGAATGGAAGCGTCATGCGATCTTCGATGTCGCCGACGGCGAATCGCCGGATCTCGTTGATGTGACAGGCGATGGAAAGCCCGAGTTGCTCGCCTTCACGGGCGGGCAGTTCGGTTTCGCCGAGATCGACTGGGCGAACCCGCTGGCGAAGGCGCGATTTCGTGCCATCTCGACCAAGTCGCCCGACGCCGATCGCGCGATCCATCGCTACACGCACGGCTACGGCGCCGGCGATGTGAACGGCGACGGACGCATCGACATCCTGACGAGTGGCGGTTGGTACGAGCAGCCGGCGAAGTCGGACGCGGACGCGCCGTGGAAATTTCACGCGGCGAACTTCGGCGAAGGCGGCGCGCAGATGTACGCCTTTGATGTGAATGGCGATCGCCGCGCCGACATCATCACGAGCATCAAAGCGCACGGCTACGGGCTCTCGTGGTTCGAGCAGAACAGCGATGGTTCGTTCACCGAGCGCGTGATCCTCGGACGCACTGCTGCCGACAACACCGCGGGCACGGCTGCGGGGAAGGGGTTCAGCCAGTTGCATGCGCTGCGTCTTGCAGACATGAATGGCGACGGCCTGCTCGACATCGTGACGGGCAAGCGGCGTTGGGCGCACGGGCCGATGGGCGACGAAGACCCGATGGCCGCGCCGATTCTCGCCTGGTTCGAGACCGTGCGCGACGCATCGGCACATGGCGGCGCGCGCTTTGTGCAGCATCGGATCGACGAGGACAGCGGTGTCGGCACGCAGTTCTGGACGGGTCTTCTCGACGGCGACGACAGGCCGGATGTCGTCGTCGGCAACAAGCACGGTGTGTTTGTCTTCACGCGATAAAAGGTGCCTGACACGAGCCGTGCAGTGTCTGGCACTGACTGGCACATGCCAGGCACGATTTCCCAACTACTTTGCCTGCGCGGGCAATGCAGCGTCTGCCGTAGGCCGTTTCGGTCCAACAGTAGCGCCCGGAA
>JASGCF010000150.1 GCA_030054275.1 Limnohabitans sp.
CTGTGAAGGGAAACACGCAGGCGTCGAGCCAAAGCTCCGCTTCCCCAGCCTCTTCCCCAGTCTCTTCTTTAGGCGCCGTGACCGACGACGCCACCGCATCGTCCAGCACCAAAGATCCCGTTGCAGCGGCAGCGGCCACGCCCGCGTATGTCGGCCATTCCGGCCGCGCATCGGAGCCAGGCGCCGATGAGCCAGCGGCTGTGCGCACCCCGACTCTCGTCACTCGCGTCGGTGGCGACACGCAGGCGTCGATCGAGATTATCGACGGCGTCTTCCGCTTCGGACCGTCGCGCATTGAATCGCCGCTTCCAGCGGGATACCCAGAGCCGACGCCGCCCGGGGCGATCGATCTCAAGCGCTATCCGACGGTTCGTCGCGCGGAATTCGTGTCTTCGGGTTCGCCTGCGAGTGGTATGAACATGGGCTTTTTCCCGCTGTTCAATCACATCAAGAAGAACGACATCGCGATGACGAGTCCAGTAGAGATGGACTACCGCGACATGTTCGATACGAGTACAGGAAAGCGCGTCCAAAAAGAATCGATGTCGTGGACGATGAGCTTCCTCTATCGCACGGCCGAACTCGCGCCGACTGGGAAAGATGGCAGCGTGATCATCACAGATCGTCCAGAGATTGAGGTCTTGTCGATCGGAATGAACGGGCCGTACGGAACCGGTGTCGTGGAGAAGGGTCTTGGTCTTTTGAACGAGTGGTTGAAGGCGCATCCCGAATACCAAGTGACTGGTGATGTGCGCGCGTTCCACTACAACGGCCCGTACATCGCAAACCGCATCAAGTGGTCTGAAGTGCAAGTACCTGTGGCGAAGAAGACGCAGTGACGCGCTCTCGACGGGGCATGCATTCCGACCCTCAATCGCACACCGCGCGGCTCCCACCGCGCGGTTTTCTTCTACATTCCACGCATGTCGACCACAGTTCTTCCTCGCGTGATTTGCACTCTTGACATTGGCGGCACGAACGCGAAGGCGCGCTGCGCACATTGGACAGAGAAGCGCGCAACGCCTTCGGGCCCCGCCTACACGCCCGAGCAATTGGCGCGTGATTTGCCGACGCTGCTCGGTGGCGAGAAAGTGGACGCGATCACGATCGGACTACCTGCGCCCATCAAGAATGGTCGCCCGCTCATTGATCCGGTCAATCTTGGGCCAGGTTGGAAGGACTTTGATTACCGCGCAGCGTTCGGCGTGCCAGTCAAGATTCTCAACGATGCAGCGATGCAAGCGATCGGAAGTTGGGAAGCCGCAGGATTGAAAGACGGAACCATGCTCTTCCTTGGGCTCGGAACTGGCCTAGGAACATGCATGATTGCATCGCGTGTGGTGTTGCCGCTTGAGGTCGCACATCTTCCTTTCCGCAAGGGACGCACCTTTGAAGACTATGTTGGGCTGCGCGGTCGCGAACGCAACGGCACGCGGAAGTGGCGTGGTCATGTTGCAGAGTGTGCGAAGCTCTTCCGCGCCACACTGTTGCCAGATGTGATTGTGATTGGCGGTGGTAACGCGAAGGCACTCAAGGTTGTGCCGGATGGTTGCATTCTCGGCGCCAATTCGAATGCATTTCTTGGTGGCTATGCGGTGTGGCGACCAGAGTGGTCGCGTGCAGCGACAGAGTTGTGAACCTGCGGTTATGAGCGCAGACTCTGAAGCGTTTCGATCAACTTACGCATCGGCGTGCGATCGCTTGGCTTCTGCGCAAGGCAACCCACGACTGCCATGGAGAGCTTCTCGGGGATCGAACGATCGGACGCGTGCAGCGGACCCGTCGGGCCGAGTTCGTCTTCTGCAATCCGGACGGACTTGGACTTACTTTGCGCGGCCGGGGCAAGTTTGCCGTACGCGAGAATCGCATACATGGTGGCGCCAAAGTTGAAGACATCGGTTGCTGGCGTCACCGCTTCATAGAGCTTGTCACTCACTTCATTCGTTTGCTCGGGCGAGATGTAGCCCGGCGAACCTTGAAGGCGCTTCTTCTGCGTCCCGATTTTGACCGACTGACCGAGGTCAATGATCTTGGTGAGCCGGCGATCGCCGTCGTACAGAATGTTGAGGGGCTTCATGTCTGCGTGCACAAAGCCCTTGTCGTGCATGTGCTGCAGACCGCTTGCGACATCGTGGAAGATGGCGATGCACTCAGGAATCGACGGTCGCATGCGCTGGCGCATCATGTCGCTGAGCGGCGGTGCATCGATCAACTCCATAACCAAGCCAACATCATTGCTCTTGGCACGGAAGAGCTTGTTCAGAAGCCCTTCGCCTTCAAACGAGAGCAACTTGCGAATGGCAGGGTGATCGAGCTTGCGGCCGATTTCCCACTCTGCGCGCAACTGATCGACATAGCGATCTTCTTTCTCACCCTCGCTGATGACATGCTTCAACGCAAGCGCCCTGTGTGCCTTGGTGTCCTCGACTTCATAGACGCGGCTCCACGCACCATCACCGATGACCCGACGAACGCGATAGCCGAACAACTCTCTGGCAACCTTGCGCTTTGCTGCTGGCACAGGATCGCTCATGCTGCACCCCCGATGGTGACGGCGGAGCTGCGGGAGAGAGTTGCGCCGATGGGCGCTTGGCCAATGGAACGACTATCCGACATGGCGCGAGCGATGAAAGTGAGGCGCAGGATTCGCTGTGAAGGGCGGTCCCGCATGAGGTGCCACACAGTTGGCACCCAAAAAGAAGTGAGGCGAGAAGGATAATGGAATTTTGCGTCGACTGTGCGCCGTTGGGTTTGGGAACTGAGAAAACCGATTCTTGGAGTGAAAAGCGACCAGAAAGTTCTCTAATTCTCGGGCTTGATGACAAATTTTTCCCTCGAACTCAACGGAACCCAACGGAGCCCATGAGAACTCATGAGAACTCATGAGAACCCAAGGGAACCGCGCTGTGCAATCTTCACGATGCGGCGCCCCCGCCGTTTGCTCACTCGCGTTCGCGACCAAGCGCAGTGACAAGTTCCTCCATCGATGGGCGGCGACTTGGATCGCGGTGCAACGCGCGCTGAAGCAGTCGAGCAAACGCAGCTGGGATAGCAGGGGCAAGCGTGTCGAGGGGTTCATCGGGACCGATGAAGCGCTGCGGCACCGCGTGTCCCGCAACTTGTACGGCGGCCGCCTGTGGGGCAATGAGTCCGGTCGCGAGGTTGTACGCCGTTGCCGCGAACGCGAAGACATCCACGGACTTGGCGACTGGATCCTTCCCGAGCAATTCCGGAGCAACAAAACCAGGCAGGATGCGCGTGCGCTCGAGTGTGGTGCCGACAGGGACAATTTGCCCAGTTCCAGCGAGTTTGACGACACCAAGTTCGGACATAAAGATCGAACGCGGCTTGATGTTGGTGTGCACGAGTTCCTTCGTGTGGAGATACGCGGTTGCCGACGCAACGGCACGCAGCGATTCGAGAAGTCGCTCGGCCGGCAATGCTTTCTCTTCGAGTGGTGTTGCGTCGAGGAGTTCCATGACCAATCCCAGCACTGTTGCGGTTTCCGCCGAATCGCCAACGAACTCGAGTGAGCGCAACTGGCGCAGCGAAGGATGTGACAGTTTGCGGCAGAGATTCCACTCGCTGATCACACTCTTCGCACCTCGTCGCGAGCCTTCACGGTTTGCAATGATGTGCTTCAGTGCAAAGGATCGTTGTGAACCAAGTTCGTGGACCAAATAGATACGACTCCACGCGCCGTCGCCAAGCCAACGCCCAACGCGATATCCGAAGGCGTGGCTTCGCAACACAACTTCCTGTGCGGGAGCGTTTCGACGCTGTTCCGGAACCCGCGGATAGAGCGAAGATCGCTGCAAAAGTGCGGTGGGCGCGGTCACCACAGTTTGCTGCGAATCATGTACATCACCGACTTGCTCGTGATCGTTCCACTGGAGTTCGTCGAGCAACTGTGTGATATCCGGCCGCGATTCTGGGTTTTCAACCAACGCAGCGCGGATGAACTTCGCAAGCGCTTCCGGCACGCCGTCCATCACATCGGAAATCAACTCATTGGTACCGATCATGCGGTCTGTGATCTGCGCAGATGCTTGACCAGCAAGTCGAACCGCTGGTGGAAAGCGGTTGAGAAGAAGTACATACGCGAGCGACGCATACAAAAACGAAGTGGTCGCTGGGGTTGCAGGCTTTCCTGCAGCGGTTTCTGGCGCCACATAGCCGGGTACAGACACACGCAGCGGCTTCACTTCACCAATGCGTGATGCATCAGCGAGCCCAGCCAAGCGTGGCCGCCCAACGGTTGTGAAATACAACGCACGCGCCGTGAGCCCAGTGTGCACAAATCCAGTTGTGTGCATCGACGCCACAGCATTCGCAATGTGTCGCAAGATTTCGAGCGTGTCGGGCAATGGGAACGGCACTCGAGTTGGTGGTGGCGCATCGATCAACTCCATGAGGAGTGCGTGTCGAGGTGCGTTTCCAGCCTCTACATCTGCCATGATCTCGTGGTATCGACGCAACATCGGATGCGCGACCGCTTGTCCGATTTCAAATTCGGTCTGAAGTCGCGCAACAACCTTCGCCATGAGTTTGACATCGACTTCACTCTTGTGAGGATCAAGAAAGACTTTCAGCGCAAAGCTTTTGCCTGCATCACGCGGAGTGCGTGGTGATTCGACATGCAAGATGCGCGAGAAACTTCCCACACCGAGCGTCGCCTTCCAGTGAAACCCGAAACTGGCAGCAAGAAAATCGTCTGGATGCGGCATGGATTTCGCGCCAGCGTTCGAAGTATGGAGTGGACGAGTATCTGTTGAAGAAGGCATGCTGGTGGTTGTGTCGATGTGCAAGCAACAAATGTCACAAGATGCATGCTTCATTGGCAAGGCGCAACGCACAAATTTCCCAAGAATTCCTTGGTAAAGCCACATTTGTGTTGACGGAATACAACTCGAACGAGAAGTACGACGCAGGTTTGAACGACGAGCGTCAGGCCTCTGCGAAATCGTCGCGCGCTGCGTAGCCGCCGCGACGCAATCGCGCGAGTTGTCGCAGGAGATCGTTCAGCAGTGTTGATGCACCGAAGCGGAAGAGATGCGGCGCAAGCCAGTCTGGTCCCAAGGTCTCGTGCACCATCACCAATTGCGCGATGGCCGCCTTTGCAGAGCGAATACCACCAGCAGGCTTCATGCCGATGCGGACACCCGTTTCCCGATACGCATCACGAATCGCTTCAAGCATGACAAGCACGACAGGCATGGTGGCTGCTGGCGTAACTTTGCCTGTCGAGGTTTTGATGAACACTTCGCCATCTGCTGCTGGGCCAGTCGAGAGCGCAGCACGAATGGCAAGGTCGCTCGCGTGACGCACTGCATCGAGCGTTTCGAGTTCACCTGTTTCCAAGATGATCTTGAGATGCGCATGTCCGCACGCTTCTCGCACGCGCGCGATTTCATCGGCGACAAGCGCGTATTCGCCGGCGAGAAATGCACCGCGGCTGATCACCATGTCGATCTCGTGCGCGCCTTCCCCGACAGCGCGACGAACATCGTCGAGTCGGATATCCAAGGGATACTGGCCGCTTGGGAAACCCGTGGCGACCGACGCGATGCGCACCGAAGAGTTGCCAAGCGCTTCACGGGCAACAGCGACAAGATTTGGATAGACGCAAATCGCAGCGACGCTTGGCACGGCGGGCGCGCCCGCTGCAAGCAAGATGCGATCAAGCGCTGGAGCTGGCGTCATGGCCTTCCTGCAGAGCGACCGCACTTTTTCGGGCGAATCTTTGCCTTCGAGCGTGGTGAGATCGGTCATCGACACGGCAAGTCGCAGCGCGAAGTCCTTGCTCGACGCTTTGATCGATCGCTTGCCGAAACTCTCTGCGCGGCGCGTGGCCATGATCGTGTCGACGGGTCGTCGCAGCGGTAACGGAAGAGCGTCTGCGAGAGCATGCGAATGCATCGGCGAATGTGAAGCAGACGACGCAGTTCCCATCAGTCAACCTCCGCGCGCAGCGCGGAAGAGCGCGGGGAGACTGGCGCCAGCGCGAAGCGCAAGTCTGCGGTTGTTGCCCGAATCGATGCCGTAGACCAGGAGCATTTCGCCGCGATTGTCGAGGACATACAGCGTTTCGTACGGAGCTTCGTCGGGTCCTTGACCTGTGGACGATGTGATGAGCGTAAACCCGCCAGCACCAAGTGATGCAGTATCGGCGAACGCCGGAGGTTGCATGCGGCCAGCCTCGACAATGGCAAGCGCGCCGATGGCGACGGCACTTGCTGTGAGGATGGCGTGCGAGAGTTTCATGAGTTCTTAGTTTCCGCGCGGCCGAAGCGCTTCCGCCGCATCGCTCGTGAGATTGCGATACCCAAGCATCTGCAACTGCTTTGAGCGGGGATCCCATTGCAACGACAGCAATTCCTGCGTTGATTCGTCGACCACATACACCGCGTGCGTTTCGGTGCCCGGAATGCGGCCGCTTGCTGCAGAGTAGGTACTGCGCAAACGAAACCCCTGCGCCGACGCGTAGGGTGAGAGTTTGACAATCGCCAACGCACCAAGCGCGACGATGTTCGCTGCGAGAAGGATCTGCGTGGCTGTTGGCTTCTTCGGCATGAGGATCCCGATCAAAGATCGGTGTGTGAACGCTTCGACGGCATGAGCGACACAGCGACGATGATCGCAAACAGCACGCCCATCACGAGGTAACCAACGACCGGACCCGGAGTCGGAGTGAAGTTTGGATCCGGCGGCTTCAGCGATTGTGCGGAAGCGACGGTTGAAAGTGCGAGCGGGGCAGTGATTGCCAAAACGCGAGGAAGACGCATATCGGGAGGATACGGGTTTCACGCGTGCGATGCGAGGGGCGCGTCTGATCGCGAAATCGGCTGAAGTGCGACACGACCGTCGTGTTCGATTGCGCGCGCGCATGCGTAGAGGGGATCGTGATCGAGCGCGACCAGCCAACCCTCGCGCGCTGCACGCCCGAGAATCTCTCGCTTCGAAAGCATCGCGTCGTAGGCAAGCATGTCGTAGCCAAGGCTTGCCGCCGGATGCGCGTGATGGATGGTCGGGCACGCGTCGCCGGCGAAGAGGACTGGCTGCACGGTCTCGTGTGGCGCAGGCATCACAAGAATGCTCTGGTGCCCCCACGTGTGACCTGGCGTTGGAAGAAGCGCGATTCGGTCAAGCGGTGACGCGGCGCCGTCGTACAGCTCAACGGCATCTGCGATTGGTTCGAGATGCGTGCGCAGATAGGTGCGCGTCATCGTGCTCTTGTTCGCGAGCGCGTCGTTCCATTCGGTGCGTTGCACATGGACGCGCGCGTTCGGAAACACGGGGACGAGCGTGCACGCGTCCTCGCGCGTGAGGCCAGCGGCGTGATCGAAATGAAGATGTGTGAGCACGACATGCGCGATGTCGCGTGGATCGACGCCGATCTCGGTGAGTGCGTCGACGGCGGTGCGCGGCGCCAGCGCATACATCGCGCGTTCCTTGTCGGTCCACTTGTCGCCGCAACCAGCTTCGACCAGGACGAGCCCATCGCGCGTTTCGACAAGCAGCGAGCGTGTTGCGAGCGCGATTCGATTGTCTGCGTCGGCCTCGGTCCAATTCGACCACATCGTCTTTGGGATGAGGCCGAACATGCCGCCGCCGTCGAGACGGAAGGCGCCGGTTGTGAGGAACCGCGTTTTGCCAAAGGTCATAGGGGAAAACTGTAGCGAGAAGAATTTTCGAAAAATCGATTTCGACCTGTACGGAACAGCAGTCGGTCTGCACTTCCCCGCTGTCAAGACCGCGCAGCCAACCAACTCAACGGAGTTTGGGCTGCGCGGCACAGAAATTCAAAGACTAAAGAGAGAACCATGCAGACCATCAAGATCAACGGAATCACCCGCTCGCTCGCCCTCAC
>JASGCF010000151.1 GCA_030054275.1 Limnohabitans sp.
ACGGAAAACCCTGACGGAAAACCCGTACGGAACACACGTACGACACACTACGAGATCTCCATGCCGCGCACACTCGCCTCACTCCTCGCCACCATCACGCGCCCTTCCACATTCCGACGCGTTTCGACCGGCATGCAGTGCCTCGCTGTCGCAGTCGCGCTCTGTGCGCCACTCGCGACGACGATCACGGCTTCCGCACAGATGTCACGCTCGCTGCCAACGCCGGTGTCGGCTGGTGAATTCGCGCAGATGCTCAACGGTGCTGGTATTCCGAAAGATGTGGTCGACATTGCGCTGCCACTTCACGAAACCTACTTCGCGCAGTTCCGTGCGTTTGAAGAGCGCGAGGTCGAGCCAACGCTTGAACGCGCTGGTGATCCGTTCGCAAACTTCACGACCACAGTCGCGCAAGCAACGGAAACACGCGATACGCGGCGTCGCATGTTCCAGCGCGCAGCACAGCTCGATGAACAACTCTTGACCGATGTTGCTGCGCTGCTGTCGACAGACGACGCTTCGCGCATCGATCGCCTGCGCACACTTTTGTCGCGTCGACGCGCGATCGCGCGCATTCCTGCTGGATTTGGCACAGGTGGTGCACATTCATTTGATTTCACAGCAACGCCAACCGTTGCGTCTCTTGACAACAACTCGCGCGCCAAAGTGGCACAAACACTCGCAAACTACGACGCAGAACTCACGCGGCTCGTCGAGCGCGTTGCGGAAGAAGCGCTCGAACTTCCCGTGAAGAGTGCGGAATTGCGTGCTGCGCGGGGACTTTCGAGTACTCCACAAACTGATCAAGCCCTTGCAGCGGCCGACGCTGCAGAAGACAAGAAGGCGCGCGAGAAAAAGTTGCAGCAAATCACCGAAGCATGGTTCCGTGAGGCGCAAGCCGTGCAGCAAGAGGCGCGCGCCGATCTCACGCAAGCAGAGCGTCGCGTGCGCAAACTTCATCGCGACACACTCGCGCAACTTGACTCTGTATTGCCACCCGACACTGCACGCGCATTGCGGGCCGAACTTCTTCGCGCTGTCTATCCGAATGTGCTCTCGGAGAAAATGTTCGAAGCGACCGTCGCAGAAATCACTGCAATGCGTGCAAAGGGATCGCTCGATGATGCGCAATGGGCGGCTGTCACGGCGGTGATCGAAGCACACGGTTCCGCGGCGCGACCACTCGTCGAAAAACTCATGGATTTTGCAGATGAAAATGCAGATCGCAGTTTCACCACCATGTTCTTCGTCGACGCGAATGGCGAAACAAACGCAGACCGCCCAGACAAAGCGCTGCGCGATGAACTGACGGCGCTCACAGCGCGCGACACAACTGCGTTGCGCGAAGCGGCTGGCCTTCGCGTGGTGGAACAGCAAGTCGCGGTGCGTGGTGGCCGGCAGATCGACGGGCTTCCAAACATCATCGGCGAGGCCATCGGCGGAGCTGGTGACGGCATGGAAGTTGCCATCGGTGCAACAGCTGTGATGATGGGCTCTGACGGCGAGATGATCACGCTTTCTGGCGACGACATGGAAGACGCTGGCATGATTTTCGGAGGCGGCGACTTCGGTGGTGGCTTCGGTGGTGGCATTGGGGGCGGCCCGCGCGTGGTGCGTCCGATGGGACGCGACGAACTCGATCGCTTGGCAACGCTTTCGCAATTGGACGGCGCGCAGCGCGCGACTTTCGACGAAATCGCGGCCCGCGCAGCGGAAGCGCGCAAGGCGCTCGAAGAGAGTGAAGCATCAGATGCGCCTGAAGCCATGACTTCAGAGGACGGATCATTCACCATCACGCTTTCGCTCGCCGAAGATGGTGGCGCGGTGCCAACACCAACAGATCGCACGAAACTCATGGACGGCATCGACGCACTCGAAGAGACCATGTTCGATGAGTTGCGTGCGGCAGCTGCGTCTGATCGCGCAGATGCGATCGAGCGCGCTCGTCGCATGCGCGCGCGAGCGCGTTACACCTTCGGTGAAACAGGTACGCACGCCGTCGATCTTGTGGCGATTGCAGACCAAGCCGAAATGTCCGATGCGGCGCGTGCAACTGCAGAGGCGCAGTTGACTGAGTGGGATACCGCGGCCACCACATCGATGCGCGCGATGCGCGATGAACTGCGCAATCTCGCGAAGCGACGCGATGCACTGTTCCAAGAACTCACCCAAAGTTTCACCAGCAGCACCGAGGATTCGACGAGCACAAACACTGCGATCGAAATCAATGAAGGTGCTGCGAAGGAGCTTGCGGAGGTTGAACGCGCATCGCGTGACGCGCGCACCAAGATCGCCGACACCAATCGACGCGTGGTCGATGCGGTCGTTGCTGCACTCAACGCAGAGAGCAGTGCAGCACAGGCTGTGCGACGAGCGTTCTTGCGGGCAGCAAATCCGGCGATCTACAAACTGCCTCGCGATCTGACGCCGATGTTCACCATCGCTGCATCGCAGGTCACAAGCGATACGGGACGCCAAGCCATCGATCGCGTGCGCGCTGCCTACATCGAAGAACGCGAAGCGCGATGCGAGGCGCATGTCAACGAACGCGATGCGGAAGCGAAGGCTGGTGTTGCACTTGATCCGTTGTCAGACCCAACTTCGGCAGTGAAACGCATGCAAGCGGATATGCGCGAACGGCGTCGCTTGCGCGAAGACCTTGAGCAGATCGCTGCAACAGCATTCCGTGCGCTCAAGGAAGTGGTTGAGCGCGAGGCTGGCGAATCGGGCGCGAAAGCACTGGGTGAACTTCCAAGCAAAGCAAAGCGCACCGCGCCCGTGATCCGCTTCGGAAACTAGGTTCGCGTCAGAGTTGGTTTGAGCATTCAAACTGGCTTACGCATCGAGTCGCGTTTTCCAACACTCTGGCACATTGCCGGATGTGGCAACAACGCGCGAACGAATACCGCCGCGCCCCTTCCAGACGGTGATGAGTTGCATCCACGCGGGGCTCATCGCCTCGGCGAGATCGTCTCGCATGCGGTTGGTCACGGCCTCGTAGAAGATCCCAGCGTTGCGGAAACTCTGGTAGTACAACTTGAGACTCTTCAATTCGACGCAGACAGCCTTTGGTTCGTAGCGCAAGATGACATGCGCGAAATCAGGATGCCCAGTCTTTGGGCATACCGATGTGAACTCTTCGCTCACATGCTCGATGACAAACGGCGTGTCTGTGGGCGAGTCGAAGAACTCAAGCAGTGACGGATCGATGGGGCTCTGGTCTGGCATGCGGCGCATGGTACGGCGTGGTGGCGCACGCATGCACCGGTCGCGTCACAGGCGGTACTTCAAGAGCAATGCTGCGACCTTGGGCTGATCTGCGTTCGCGCGAAGCGATCGCTGCAGCATGGAGCGAGCCTCGTCGCGCAGCGGATCGTCTGGACCCTTGCCTGCTTTGATCCACTTGTTCAACGCGTTCACGCCGACGCCATTCAGCGCTGGCCAGTACGCAGGATCCAACTCAATGGACTTGCGATACGCCTCATCCGACTTGTCGAACTCGTTGAGTCGGAACAGCGCCCAACCGAGTCGTTCAAACGCCGCTGCGCTTGGCGCGGTCTTGGTGAGCGCCTCTGCTGCGTTCGCGGCTTCGCGATAGCGCTTCTCTTCGGCGTACGCATTCACCAGTGCGAACATCACTTCGACCGGTGGCTCAATGAGTTCGCACGCCGTTTCGTATTCGCGAATCGCATCAGTGCCGCGTCCGACCTTGGAATAAGCACGCGCCAACGCAAGGTGCGCCATGCCGTTCTGCGCGTCGATGCGAATGGCGCGTTCTGCGAAAGCCAACGCGCCATCGTCTTGCCCGGCAGCAAGCAGCAGGCGCGACATGGCGAGATTCGAATCGAGGTCGCGCGGTCGAATGGTGAGCGCACGCTGCAAGGCGCGAATCGCTTCGCGCGAGCGACCAAGCGCTTCGAGCACACGGCCGTGACCTGACGATGCAACGAAATCCTGCGGATCAAGCGACACAGCGCGCGCATAGGCAGGCTCTGCCAACTCAAGTTCGCCTTGATCCTCATACACCACGCCCATGCCCGAATAAGCATCTGCGAGGGTTGGATTCTCTTGCAACAACTCGCGGAAAATGCGAAGCGCCGTTTCGTAGTCGTCTGCCTCGGCTGCGGCACGCGCATCGCCAAGACGCGTTTCCTCTTCAGCTGTTGGCTCTGTGCGCATCACCGGGCGTTGCTGCGCAACGGTTTGCGATTTCGCGCCTTCGGGCGCTGGAACCGCGCTTCGCGTCGTGCACGCTGTAAGCAAACAGCATGAAGCGAGCGTCCCGAGCGCGACGGCGCGCGCTTGGGTGTGCTCACACCACGGGCGTGCGGAGTAAACGAAGGTCGACCGGAAAGCGCTCATGCGGTTCCTATCTTCGGGCAACAACGCATGCATCCTGTAATCACACAGGCGGAACGGCCAAAATCGGGTGATCTTCATCGAGAAGACAAGCCTCATCCACGAAGCTGTCGGCAGTTTTCACGGGCGGCCTCTCCGCTTTCGCGCGTCACTTTGACCCGCAGAACGACGCCAACTGCTCTGCATTGACGAGGTCCCAAGCGCGGCCGCTCGGCGCGTCGCCCTTCTCAGTTTCGAGCACCTTCGGAACTTCCGCGAAGGCCGGATGCCGAAGCACCGCACGAAACCACGCGTCGCCACACAGGCCTTCGCCAATGTGCGCGTGGCGGTCCTTCCGCGAGGCGAATGCGGCTTCCGAGTCGTTCACATGGATCGCGGCGACATGCGCAAGGCCCGCTTCGGCATCGAAGCGCTCGAGCGTCGCTTTCGCGCGTGCGGGCGTCGAAACATCGTAACCCGCCGCGAACACATGGCAGGTATCGATGCAGTAGGCAATGCGCTCCGGCTCGGCCACGAGGTCGCGGATCGTCTTGAGGTGATGGAACGCGTACCCAAGGTTGGTGCCCGAGCCGGTCGTCGTTTCGAGGGCGATGCGCACGCGGTAGCCGCGCAGATCGCGATGGATCGCGTCGATCGATTTCGCGATCCGCTTGAGGCCATCGAGTTCGTCGGCGGTTGGCTCGGCGTCGAGATCGTTCGGATCGGCCGGCTTGCGCGCCTTGCCGCCAGAGGCGCAGAGGTGGGCACCCGGATGCGCGACCGAGACGGGTACGCCCAGAACCTCGCAGCGCTCGAGTTCGGCACGCTCGCAGGCGATCGACTTCTTGAGGTTCTCGGCGTCCGGCGACGCCAGATTCACAAGGTAACTGTTGTGGCTCACGATGCGGCGCGCGTCCTCGAAGATCGTCCCAGCGCACGCAGCGCGGAACTCGGCGACTTCATCCTTTGCGAGCGCCTTCGGCGTCCACTGCCGCTGATTGCGCGTGAAGATCTGTACAGCGCCGAAGCGATACGCAACCGCCTCGTCGATCGCAGCGCGCAACGCACCCGCCGTCGACAAGTGCGAACCGATCCAATGCTTCTCGCAGGGCGAACTCTTTCGAGGTGCTGTCGCGGTCGCTTTCCCTGTCACTGTCACGCGCAACCTCCGACCGCGCCGAGGGGGGCGGGCTCCACCGCATTGGGCGGTGCCGCCCCGCAGCCAAGTTCACGCGCGAGCGATGTCGCAATCGCAAGTGCTTGCGCGCGCAACTCAGGCACTGCTGTCGTCTCCCACAGATCGCCACGGCGAAGAGCACCGATGAGACGCATGCGCGGCTCGACGCCGCCATCCGCGCGAACAAGCGCTCCGTCACCATCGGTGCGAAGGCCAAGCCCGAGATCGTCTGAAGCAACCAGTCCATTCCGCAACATCGATCCGATCAACGGGTCAAGCGTCTCGCCAATCGACATCGACGGTCCAGCGCAATTCACGACGCGGGCTGCAACGATCGGGCGCAGGGTTCCATGGGCCGTACGAACAAGTACCTCCGCTTCACGATCACCGTGCGCGCGCAAGGCATGCACTGCGCCCGACACAATCTCGATCGTGCCCGCACGACACTCTTGCTCAATCGCCTCAAGCAGCATGCTCGGTGCGCGGTGACGGTGGATTTCCCAAAATGGCCGCAGCACCCGTAGGAAGTAGGCGCGATCGGCGGCACTCCACGCGCGCCATACAGCGGTCGCATGCGGTCGCACGCCGTCGATTGCACTTTGCCAATCGTGTCCTTCACGAAGGAGTGTCTTGGCAGCGCGGCGCACCGCGCGAAACGCCGACACTGCACCCTGCGAGAGTTCGCGAGGGTCATACACCGCCGGACTTCCATGCGATGCGGCATGCGGCAACGGAAGCCGCCCGCCACGCGAGACGAGCGTGATGTGACCCGTATGCCCCTGCCGACGCAGACCCATGATGACATCGATGGCAGTCAGTCCGCTGCCGACCACGACAATTCCCGCATCGCGGTCGAGCCCACGGAAGGCACCTTGATCCCATGGATCGGGAACAACCAAGCGCCGCGCGATTCCCTCATCAACGCGTCGCCACGGGGCGCGCGCTTGCGGAAGACCCGGCGCGAGCACAACGCCGCGCGCCAAGACGGTGCGGCCAGAGGCGAGCAAGAGTTCAAACTTTCGCCCAAGCGGCTCGATGTGCACGACCGCATCTCGAACGAATGCTGCACACGCGCGGGTTTCTGCAAGCACCGACTGCACACTCTCAAGGAGGTACCGCCCAAACAACGCGCGCGGCGCGAAGTCATCGGAACGGTATTTCCCAGGGAACTCGCGTTCGAGCCACTCATGAAATCCCGTTGGGCGCTCTGCGAAGACACCCATGCGCGCGGCCGGCACATTCAAGAGATGCGCGTCATCGCATGCTCCATACGCAATACCTGGCGCTTTGCGCGGCATGCGCTCAAACAACACGAACTGGCACTTCGGCGCCTGTTGCGACAAACGCGCGAGCGTCATCAAGCCACCGAAGCCGCCACCGATGATGGCAACATCACATTCAGCGGGGGCATCGGTTGCGTAGTGTTGGGTCGTCGGCATGTGACCCCTATCGGCACAAAGCGTGCAGGCCATTTGGCCCGAAAAACTTGTCGGGCAACTTCCGCGGACTCCTCACACCATTCTCGCGCCCGCGGCGCGTGCGGCAGCAACGATGCGCTCTGCGGTTCGCACAGCGGCAAAGCCGTCTTCCGCATTCACAAGCGGTCGCCGATTGGTGCGCACCGCGTCGAGGAAATCAAGCAGTTGCAACTTCAGTGGCTCGCCAGCTCCGACCGAAAGCGGCTCCATCGCGATCATTTCGAGGTAGTTCACGCCCGACAAATCCTCGCCAGCCTTGAGGCGTCGACGCACATCCTCAAGTTGCGAGGCATTCGCGGTCTTGCGCACGACCGTCCCCTTCTTCTCAACGAAGTCGGCAGACACATACGCATCCTCGCTGATGAGGCGGATCTTGCGCTCGGTCTTGAGCGCGAGGCGGCTCGCCGTCACATTCGCAGTGCAGCGAATGCCATCCTTGCCGGCTGGAAACACCAAGCGCGCGTTGCACACATCTTCTGCTTCGCCAACGACGCACACTGCGTTCGCGTGGATCTCTTCAGGTTCGCAGCCCATGAGCATGAGCAAGACATCGAGGTCGTGAATCATCATGTCGAGCACGACGCCAACATCGACCGATCGGAAGGTCATCGGGCTCACGCGGTCGATCTCGATGAAACGCGGGCGAATCGAGCCCGCGGCGACGAGTTCGCGCACGGCAACCATCACGGGGTCGTAGCGAACGACATGACCAACTTGTAAGAGTGCGCCCGTGCGACGCGCAGTGTCGGCAATCGCACGCGCTTCTGCAACATCAGGCGCGAGCGGCTTCTCGACGAGACACGCAACGCCCGCTTCAAGGAGCGGCTCCACGAT
>JASGCF010000152.1:0-5957 GCA_030054275.1 Limnohabitans sp.
GTCATCCGTACGACCCAATTTCACAGCGAGAGTATTACGCGTTTCTTGCGTATCTCAATCAAACCGCCGATGCAGATCATGACGACGATGCACCGCGCATGACGGTCGAACGCGCTGGCGTCAAGACGAGTCTCCCAGTGATGCAAGAAGTGTCGGGTGACGCGCGTCGCGCGACACGAAGGCTTGAGCGGGGTTCGCTCACGGCGCCAGCGGAAGAGGTTGCTCCGGGCTTACCGCGATTTCTCTTCGGCGACGGCGCCGCACCCACACATCGACTCGGTATGGCGGAGCGCGTGGCAAGTGCCAGCAATCCGCTGTTCGCGCGCGTTGCGGCAAACCGCGCGTGGGAGACGCTCTTCGGTCGCGGCATTGTTGAGACGAGCGAAGACTTTGGCGCCATGGGTTCAGGCGCAAGTGACCGCGCACTGCTCGACCACTTGGCAACCGTGTTGATTGATGGTGGTTTCTCGATGAAAGCGCTGCTTCGCGAGATTGTGACAAGCGCCACCTACAGACAGGCAAGCGAGACGACGGCTGAGACACTCGCGCGAGATCCGGACAATCGGCTTTGGTCGCGTGCACCGCGATTGCGGCTTGAAGCAGAACAACTGCGCGATACGGCGCTCGCGGTGTCTGGGCTTTTATCGCAGAAAATGGGTGGTCCGCCCGTCATGCCGCCGCAGCCGGATGGGGTCTGGCAGGTGGTGTACTCGGGCGATGTGTGGGCGACGAGCGCAGGCGAAGATCGCTACCGCCGCGCGATCTACACCTTTCTGCGTCGAAGTGCGCCGTATCCGTCGTTCATCGCCTTCGACGCAACAAGTCGTGAAACATGCACGGTGCGCCGTATCCGAACGAATACACCGCTTGCTGCGCTTGTCACGCTGAATGACCCCGTCTATCTCGAGGCTGCGCAGGCGCTCGCGATTTCGGCGCGTGCGCATTCTGATGACCGTGCTGCGGTGCGGTTGATGCTTGAGCGAGCGTTCGGACGCACTGCGCAGGATGGCGAAGTTGCGCGGCTTGTTGAACTTGTGACGAGCGAGCGTGCGCGTTACGCGGCGCGCACCGAACTCGCACGGACGCTTGCTGGCCGCGCCGCCGAAGGTTCAACGGATCTTGCACGGGATGCAGCGTTGGTCGCTGCTGCAAATGCGATTTTGAATGCGGACGATTTTCTCACGCGATCATGACCACGAACGACGCACAGAACCGCCAGACAAACGACCCAACTCTGCATGCTGTGGCAGCGGTCGCACAGGCGACGCGTCGCACATTTCTTGGAAATCTCGCAGGTGGCGCTGCTGCGTTGAGTCTTGGTGGCATCGCACTGTCAGAGTTGCTTTCGCGTGATGCGCGCGCGAGTGGGAGCGGTCTTGATGGAACTGCGGAGTCAGACGAGCCGCTCGCCGTGCGCGCGCCGCACTTCAAAGCACGCGCGAAGAGCGTGATTTACATCCACCTCGCGGGCTCGCCGAGTCAACTAGAGTTGCTTGACTACAAGCCAAAACTTGCAGAGTTTCACGGCACACCGTGTCCGGACGAGTACCTCAAGGGCGAGAAGTTCGCGTTCATCAAAGGGCATCCGACGCTGCTTGCACCGCAGCATAAGTTTGCACGCACCGGACAAGCCGGGCTTTGGACAAGCGACCTTCTGCCGAACTTCCGCTCGATTGAAGACGAGGTGTGCGTCATCAACACGATGACCACCGATCAGTTCAATCACGCACCCGCGCAGTTGTTGTTGCACACCGGAGAATCACGCTTCGGTGCAGCGAGTTTTGGCTCATGGGTTGGGTACGGGCTTGGCTGTGAAACGCGCGACTTACCTGCGTTTGTGGTGCTGGTATCAGGTGATAAAACGCCGGACGCAGGGAAGAGCGTGTGGGGCAGTGGGTATCTGCCGAGCGTGTATCAAGGTGTGCAGTGTCGTGCGTCTGGTGATCCTGTGCTGTATGTCAAAGATCCAGAAGGCATGCTGCGCGAGACGCGGCGTGCCACCATCGACGCGATTGCGGCCCTTGGTAAATTGAGTTACGCGAGGCATGGCGACAGAGAGACCGAGTCGCGCATTGCGCAATATGAACTTGCGTATCGCATGCAGATGGCTGTGCCGGACGCGATGGATCTCACGCGAGAAAGCGCCGCCACGCTTGAGGAGTACGGCGCGTCGCCTGGAACGCCGAGTCTCGCAAACTCGTGCCTCCTCGCGCGTCGATTGGTCGAGCGTGGCGTGCGTTTCGTGCAACTCTACGACTGGGGTTGGGATGGGCACGGCACAAGTCCGAGTGATGATCTTTTGACGCAACTTCCCAAGAAGTGTCGCGAGATGGATCAGCCTGTTGCAGCGCTCATTCGGGACTTGCGTCGGCGGGGCCTCTTGGATGAAACGCTCATCGTGTGGGGCGGTGAGTTTGGCCGTACGCCAGTCGCTGAGTTCCGCGGCGGAAACACAAGTTTCCTTGGTCGTGACCACCATCCGCACGCATTCACGATGTGGATGGCGGGTGGTGGTGTGAAGGGCGGCACGGCGTACGGCGAAACCGATGAACTTGGCTATCGGATTGCGCGCGATCCGGTGCGCGTGAAGGACTTACAGGCGACGATCCTGCATCTCCTTGGCCTCGATCACCTGCGGCTTGGCTATATGCACGCTGGTCTCAACCATCGGCTGACGGGCGTACAGGGCGATGCGAAGGTCGTGCGGGGGTTGCTCGCGTAAACGCGCGTATCGCGCCTACCGCGAGCGTGCGTTCTGGAGATCAATCGCATACACGCCGCCAGTCGCGGTGACATACAGCGTTTTGCCATCTTTCCCGCCGAGTGTGCAGTTTGAAACGCGCTCTGGAAACCGAATCTGTCCAAGCGGCTGACCGTCCGGCGAAAGCACGAAGATTGCCGCGCGCGGAGGTACAGCAACATAGAGGTTGCCCTTCGCATCGACCGTGCAGCCATCGCCGCCGATGGTCTCGCGGGTGCCGCCGGGAATGGAATAGAACACGCGGCCCGTGCCAAGCTTTCCGGGTCCTTCGATTGGATAGGCCATGATGTCCATGGTCAGATAGGGCACCACATACAGCGTCTTTCCATCGGGAGACAAAGCAATCCCGTTCGGTGCGCGCACCTTGTCGTCGCGCACAACTTCGATCGCCTCGCCACCCGCTG
Source organism: Limnohabitans sp. (assembly GCA_030054275.1). GTDB lineage: Bacteria > Planctomycetota > Phycisphaerae > Phycisphaerales > SM1A02 > QWPT01. The sequence continues at coordinate 3,166 of JASGCF010000152.1, forward strand.
TAGGCACGAAGTACACGGCGTCCGGCGGCATGCCAGCTCGCTTTCGCCCAATGACCGGCGCTGTGAACCAAATGCCGTGATCGCCAACCACCAAGTCATTGAGCCGTCCAAGTGCGCGGCCAGTTCCTTCTGCATCCGCGGCTCGCTTGTCGCAGAGGATCGTGATTTCACCGGATGTCGGATCGATGCGTGTGACGGCGCCAGGCGATGCCTGCGCACCAAAGAGCGTGCCGTCTGCGCCGACAACAAGTCCGAATGTTGCATTCGCCTTTCGCGTCAGTGCCACAGCGCCGTTGGCATCCACGCGCAGGATTTCGTTCGCAGGAATATCTACAAACCACACGGTCCCGTCGGTCGCACAAGCGGGGCCTTCCGTGAAGTTGTGACCTTCAGACCACTTGAAGATTGGCGTGCCTTTGGCGACGACGCCCGCAATGTCTTCGCTTGCCTCTGCAACTTTGCGTGGCCATTTCGCAGCGAGCGACGGGGGCGGTGTCGCGGGTAAAGCCGGGGTCGCAGGTGGTGGCGTTGGCGTCGTTGCGGGGGCGGCTGTCGGCGCGTTCTGCATGGCGAACGCTACGGCGAAGAGTGCTGCAAGCATGGGAGGAACGGTACCCGATGGTCGAAGAGAGTGAAGTGAGGAGGAATGGCACAAAGTTGCTTCGCGCCTTTTCGATTCGGTCCTTTTGCGTCGGTCTTTTTACTTCGGATTTTCCTGAGGGGTCGCGTATGAGGATTCTGGCGACTTCGTCGCTTTCGCGGCTACAGCGACATCGACAAGCATTCCAGGCTGAAGGAACGCGGGTGGGTTTTCAAGCGCGTAGATCACTTGAAGAACTCGGGTATCAATGCGCTCTGCATTTTCACCGGTCAAAGTCTTCTTTGGTGCGACATCTGGCACCACGCGAATAAACCGCAGGCGAACTTGTTCGCGACTCCCGCCTCGCACTGTTGCGACGGCACGACCCGATGGATCGAAGCGCCATGCGTCGAGTTCATCGATATCTGTGCGAACATGCAGCGTCGAAATGTCGCCAAGTCGGAGGAGCGAGCTCGCGTTCGGTCCGGCAGCTTTGTATTCGCCGGGTCGTGCGTCGAGTCGCAGCACTGTGCCTGCGATGGGCGCGCGCACCGTGAGCAACTCACGGGCGACTTCGGCCTGACGCAATTGCGCGTCCGCTGCCGCAACCTGCGCTCCAAGTGCATCCATTTCACGCGCTGCTGCCGCGACATCAGCCTCTGCGACAGCGAGATCTTCTGGATAGGTGCCTACTTTGGTGCGTACGAGTTTCGCTTCTGCCTCAGCAACTTGGGCTGTTGCAAACGCGACTGCAAACTCGAGTGTTGGTTGCTCATTGGCAGCGGTGCCTCGATCGCTCACTTTCATAAGACGCTCAAGGCGGCCAGAGGCATCGTTGAGTGCTGCGCGACGCGCAGCAACCAATGCCGCTGCTTCCGCGATATCTTCAGCCCGCGGACGAGCGCGCAATTCTGCGACGCGCAAACGCGCAGCATCGACGCGCGCCCGCGCTGTTTCCACCGTCGCAAGCGCTGCAGCACGCGAGGCCTTCGCGACAGCGATACGCGCATCTGCTTCGCGTGCGTCGAGCTCGACAAGCGGCGCGCCCGCTTCAACTCGAGCGCCTTCTTCAACCAAGACGGCTGTGACAACGCCGCCAACATGCGCCCCGATCGCGATCGTTTCGCTTGCTGGCTCTACAGCGCCGACACCAGCGACACGATCAGGGAATGGAATCGATGGCGGCGCAACGGGTGCGGGGCCTGTCTTGGGAGGCGTGTTGAAGCGCGCTACGGCAAGGCCAGTGAGTGCAAATCCCCCGAGTGCGAGCGCGGGCAGAACAACGATGCGTAGTTTCATGCGTGGGCTCCGGTCGATGAGGTGACACTCGTGTGGCGTGTGAGTTGATCAATGCGTCCATCGTTGACATGCGCGATCGAATCGGCAAGGTTGAAGATGCGATCATCATGCGTCACTACAACAACAGCGCGATCTGGTCGCGTGGAACGGCCGCGAATGAGTTCCATGACGCGTCGTCCAAGTTCTGCATCGAGTGCGCTTGTCGGCTCGTCGCACACGAGGAGTCGCGGCTCGTGAATGAGCGCACGCGCGATGGCAACACGCTGCTGCTGACCGCCAGAAAGTTTGAGCGGGGCACTTTTTCCGCGACCATCGAGGCCCAGAGTCGCCAGCAGTTCATTTGCTTTGCGAACAGCCGCGCCAACTGATTCGCCCTTCAGCACCAACGGAACCGAAACATTCTCGGCAACGGTGAGTTGCGGGACAAGATTGAACTGTTGAAAGATGAAGCCAACATTGTCGCGGCGCCACGCTGCGAGTCGATCGCGTCGAAGTGTTGCAAGATCCGTACCAAACACGGCAAGTTCGCCGCCGTCGCGCGAGAGGAGTCCCGCAAGAATCGAAATGAGTGTTGTCTTGCCGCATCCAGAGGGGCCAACAAGCATCGTGAGTTCGCCTGCTGGAATATCAAGATCGATCCCTTGAAGCGCTTTCACGGCGCTCTCGCCGCGGCCGAAAGTTTTCGTGACGCTGCGCAAGCGAATCGCCGTCGCGTGCGCTGAGACGGGTGCGTGTGCGGAGTTGTTGGCGAAAGCATCCATCGGTGTTCACAGTGCGTTGCGCGTCACCAACCCGTCCATCACGAAATCCGCAAACACGAGCCCCTCTCTCACGAACCCCTCCCTCAAGAGCCCTTTCCTCAAGAGCCCCTTCCTCACGAGCCCCTTCCTCACGAGCCCCTTCCTCACGAGCC
>JASGCF010000152.1:6057-7822 GCA_030054275.1 Limnohabitans sp.
CTCAAGAGCCCCTTCCTCACGAGCCCCTTCCTCACGAGCCCCTTCCTCACGAGCCTTTGAACACATCCGCGGGATCGAGCCGCACCACTTTCCACATCGAAATCACGCTCGCGAGCACACAGATCATCAGTACAGCTCCGGCCGCGAGAAGCGGAATCTGCCACAACATTTTGAACGCGAGTTTGCCGCCAGCCGCATTCAGTCCAAATGCGCTCACTGCGCCGAGGCCAAGTCCGAGGCCAAGCACACCCGCGACGAGCGCCTGCAACGCCACCATGCCGAGGAGCCGCCATGTGGAGGCTCCCATTGCTTTGAACGCGCCGAAGTACCGCAAGTTGTCGAGGGTGAAGTTGTAGAACATCTGCCCAGCGATGGCGACACCCACAAAGAAACCAAGCGCGATGGCGATACCAAAGTTGATGGGAATACCAGTTTCGCGCATCCAGTAACTCAGTGTGCGCATGGCATAGGCGTTCGAATCAAGCGCTTCGAGCTCCGTCTGCACTCGAATGCGTTCTGCGAGCGAAGCGATGTCTTCGCCCTCATTCGCAGTCACAAGCACCGCACTCATCACACGCCGCGATTGCGGCGCATACGACAGGGCGCGCGCATAGGTTGTGTAGATGGTTGGCGCTGCGACAAAGGTCTCGGCGCACTTCACGAGTCCAACAACGCGTGCGCGGCGCTCGTTCAATTCGAGAATGTCGCCCACTTCCACATCTCGTGTTGGGCCGTTGGCGTCGAAGACTTGCCCCGGCACGGGAAGTGCGCCGGGTGCAAGATTCGCCGGAAGTCGCAACTGCTGTTGGCTTGAACCGATCTCAACCATCACGGCATCTGGCAACCGCAGGTCCGCCAGCGAACCTGCGACGACTTCGGCAGGACCACCCGCAAGCGTGTCTGCGTCAATACCAACCACATCGACGCTTCGTCGCACACCATTCGGAAGCGTTGCAACCAGCAGACTTTTGTAAAGCGGTGCTGCCCACGCAACTCCCTCGACGCCGCGCACGCGGTCAATCGCAGTCGAACGCAGCGGTTTCTGATCATCGACAAACGACTGCGTTGGGTCAAAGACCCAGAGATCAACATGCCCAACTTCGCCAACAAAGGCAAAGGTTCGACTCATCAAGCCCACAAAGATCGACGCTTGTTGCGCAATCAAAAGCGACGCAAAACCAAGCCCGAGAAGAATCCCGTAGAACTTGGCGCTGTCGCCGAAGAGCATCTTGATTGCGAATCGCCACATGAGCACGACTCCTTCGTTGGCACGAACCGACGCGGTCGTGACTCCAAGGAGCGCGCATGGTACGCCCGAGTCGCGCCTCAGTTGGCGTGTTTGGCATTCGCGCGCCGCGACTTCCACCATTCAAACACGATGGGCATCACGCTCACGAAAATGATCACCAGAATCACTTTGGAGAAATTGTTTTTCACAATCGGGAGATTGCCGAAGATGGCGCCTGCGCCAACGAAGCCGACCACCCAAAGAAACGCACCGATGAAGTTGTACGCAAGAAATCGGCCGTAACTCATGGTTCCGATGCCCGCAACGAATGGTGCGAAGGTGCGCACAATCGGCACGAAGCGCGCATAGATGATGGCTTTACCGCCGTGCTTCTCGAAGAACTGCTGCGTCTTCTCAAGATGCGACTTCTTGAGAAAGCGGAATCGTCCGCTGAACGCTGGCGGTCCGATGGCTTTCCCGATGTGATAGTTCACGGCATCGCCAATGACGGCCGCTACACAGAGAAGCGCCATCATG
>JASGCF010000153.1:0-1728 GCA_030054275.1 Limnohabitans sp.
GGCGTCGAGGCAGGTAAGCAGTTGGTTGTTGAGTATCTGAACAATGTTCTTGACTGGGTTGTGATCAACACAATCACATCGACAGGTACAGATCAAACCACCTTTGCAACTTGGCAGCACACGCTGCCCGCAAACGCGAAGCACAACAAGTTCCGTATTCGTTTTCGTACGCTTGTCGATGGGCAGGATGACGATTGGTACATCGACAATGTCTCGGTATCGGCTGTCGTGCTGCCTGCGAATGACGAGTGCGCGAACGCCATTTTCACAGCGTCATCAAGCATCGCGTTCGACACCACAAACGCAACCAACAGCCCATCGAGTTTGCCTGTGAGTTGTGATGAGGGCAACGGCCTCGCGATGGCGAAAGATGTGTGGTACTTGGTCGAGGCACCATGCCAAGGCAACATGACCGTGTCGACCTGTGGCACGGCTGGCTTTGACACGCGCCTGGCTGCGTACACCTTGGCCTGCCCGCCTACTGGGTCTCTCGTTGGTTGCGCGGACAACACAGCGGGTTGCACGGGCAACACTTCGTCGATGACCTTTGCTGTGAACCAAGGCACGGGCATCCTCATCCGCGTGGGCGGCGTGACGACGGGTGGGACGGGAACGCTCAACATCTCGTGCGTGCCCGTTGCGTCGTGCCCAGAAGACATTGACGGAGACGGCGTGGTCGGCGCGGCGGATCTCTCTGAAGTGCTCAACTCGTGGGGCAGTGCCGGCGCGGATCTCAACGGCGATGGCACGACCGACGCTGCGGACCTCGCATCCGTTCTTGGCGCGTGGGGCGACTGCCCGTAACGAGCGACTCAACGCTGCGAGATCATGCACCTTGTGCAGGATTCAACAATGCACTGGCCCCGCTTCACGGCGGGGCTTGTGCGTTTGAGCGGACAAACTGACAGAGCAGATCGCGGTTCCCTCGGCTATAACCGCGGCAGATGGATGCACCGGATGACGACCGCCCTACGCCTCCGCAGCGCACAAGCCGCCTTGCGCGCGCGACGATGATTTGCGGAGTGCTTGCGCTCCTCACCACCTGCGTGCACGGCGGTGTGTTTGGAATGGCCACGATCTTTCTCGGCGCAGTGACGCTTGATCGATTGCGTCGGAGTTCGCCACCATTGCGCGGTCGGAAACATGCATGGATTGGAATCTCACTTGCTGGGGTGTCGGTTGCCCTTGGGCTTCTGTTGGCATGGGCCGCGACGCTTGAACTCAAGCGATCGGAAGGCGCGCTCGATACAGCCATTCGGAAGACGCTCGCGTTGTCCGATGCGGGCGAGACTCAAGAGAACGCTGCGCGTGCGCTCGACGATTGGACTCCGCAACCGGGCGTGACGCTTCGGGGTGAAGACTTGGTGCAGTTCGCGCGTCTTGTTCGCGAGCGCTACGGCGCCTGCGAACGGGTTGCGTTTGAATCGCGTCGCGATGATCCACGGCTTGATGGCACCGTGCACTCGCAGATCGATGCGACCTTCTATTTCAAGAGCGTGAAAGTTCCGGCGACTGTATCGGCGATACGGCGATTTGATTTGTCGGCCATGACGGCCACGCTACGGATCGATTCCATCGTGTTGCGCGATGGAAAACGGGGTGACATCACCGTTCCGATGCTTGCTCCGAACTCAACAGCTGCGAAGGTCGACACGACGCAAGACACGACGCAAGACACGACGCAAGACACGACGCAAGACACCACACCAGATACCAAGTCCCCTCCAA
>JASGCF010000153.1:1828-7792 GCA_030054275.1 Limnohabitans sp.
GACACGACGCAAGACACGACGCAAGACACCACACCAGATACCAAGTCCCCTCCAAAGCCTGCACCATGACACCGCACACTTCCAACGCTTCGACAAGCCAACGCTTCGCTGGCAAACGGGTGACCGTCATGGGACTTGGGCAATTCGGTGGCGGGCTTGGCGTGACGCGCTACTTAGTGCGCCAAGGTGCGCGCGTCACACTGACGGATCGCGAATCGGCAGAAAAGTTGGCGCGTCCGCTTGCCGGACTCGTTGGCGAAATCGCGTCTGGCGCCGTTCACTGCGTGCTTGGCGAACATCGCGTGGAGGACTTCACACGCGCGGACATGGTGGTGGCAAACCCTGCGGTGCCGAAACCGTGGGACAACGCGCTGCTGAAGGCCGCAATGGAGGCGGGCGTCCCCATCGAAACTGAAATTGGCCTCACCGTGCGAGCGCTGCAAGAGCGCGGCGTGACGAACATCATCGGTGTCACAGGAAGCGCTGGGAAGAGCACAACGAGCGCGATGCTCGGTGCTGCGCTCGATGGCGATGGCCACCGCGCGCACTTCGGTGGAAACATTGGCGGATCACTGCTTGGCGTCCTTGATCAGATCCATCGCGATGACTTCATCGTGCTTGAACTTTCAAGCGCGATGCTGTGGTGGCTCGGCGAAACACTGCGTTGGTCGCCGCCCGTCGGCGTCTTCACGAATCTCCTCGAAAACCACATCGATTGGCACGGTTCGTTTGCGCACTACGCGCACGCGAAGTCCATGCTGCGAGCCCATGCACCCGACAACGCGAGATTTGTGACAGCGTTCGCAGGCACAGACGCTGCAACTCGCGCTGTGGCCCTTGGTGCGACGCCGTGGTGGGAACGCCCAACTGCCCCGCCTTGCGCGCTGCCAGCGGTCGACGAGATGCGCCCCGCTGTCCCCGGCGCGCACAACCGTGCCAACGCGCGGCTTGCGCTTGAGGCGGCGCTTGCTGCGTACACCTTCGCAGGACTGGATGCAGCGCGCGCGCTGCCAGCGCTGAAATCGCGCATCGAAGCGTTTCCCGGCCTGAAGCACCGCCTGTGCTTGGTATGTGAGTCGGGTGGTGTGCGGTACTTCGATGATTCGAAGTCGACTACAGCCGAAGCAACACTGCTTGCAGTCGGCAGTTTCGATGACCACAGCAAGATTCACTTGATCGCGGGCGGCTACGACAAGGGCGCGGATCTCTCGGCGGTACACGCGCTTGGCGATTCGCTCGGCGGTTTGTACGCCATTGGTCGCACGGCCTCTGCGCTGGTTGGCGGATCACGAAGCTTCGCGTGTGGAACGCTTGAAATCGCCATGGATGCGATTCGAACGCGCGCGCAACCGGGTGATGTGGTGCTCTTGTCGCCGGCGTGTGCGAGTTGGGATCAATTCACCAACTACGAAGAGCGCGGCGAACGCTTTGCCCAATTGGCAACGACGCCCGCGCGAAGTGCGCAGGCGTCGTGAAGATTCGAAGGATGGAGTGGTTCTGAAGTCAGTCGTACCACTTGGTTTCTGGTGGCAATGCACCGCCCTGTGGCGTCCACCACGGCGGATTACCCTTCACAGCGTCAATGCGGTTCTCAAACTCTGGCGGCTCCTCGCGCCACTCTGGAGCAGAGCGGATGTCGTACGCGATGCGGCGGCAACCTGTGGGCGGGCAAGTGAGTTGGTTCGTGAGGCGACCCGTTTGTGTGCCGGCATCCCACAGTGAGTACACCATGCGATCTGGACGCAACACTGGATCGTCACCCTTCCCCTCAAGGAAGTTGAGTGTGAGTTGCTTTCCTGCTGGAATCTCCATCTTGAAGAACGGCTCTTCCGTTCGCGTATCGAAGATGGTGATCGTGACAGGACGCATCTCAGATGAGATGTAGGTGTAGCCGCCGCCCGAGTACGGGTACCAACCGCCGCCTGGGGTGTAGCAACCTCCAAGTGTGGTGAGTGTGGCGAGCGTGGCTGCGACGAGGACAGTCTTCGACAGTCGGTGCATCGATGGGATCCCTGCGCCGCCGATGTGGCGGCGGGGGGATATCGGCCGACGACGGGGGTGCGCTTGTGCAAATTGACAAGAGACCCGTCGAAGGCGGCACAGAAGGAGGCGGAATGCTGCACAATCCGACCCACGATGGCTCGAAACACCCTTCGGATCGGTCACGGATACGACTTGCACAGGTTGGAGGCCCCACCACCTGCAGGTCGCGGCCGCCCCTTCGTCCTTGCCGGGGTGCACTTTGATCACCCCGTTGGGCCGGTCGGCCACTCTGACGGCGACGCTGTGTTTCATGCGGTGTACGACGCGCTGACCGGAGCGCTGGCGCTTCCAGATATCGGACAGGCCTTCGCCGACACAGATCCCCAGTGGAACGGGCAGGACTCTGCGTACTTTCTGCAAGAAGCACGGAGGCTACTCGCATCGCGAGGTGCGTCCGTCGTCAACCTCGACATCACGGTCATCTGCGAAAAGCCAAAACTCTCGCCGGTGAAGGAGCAGATGATTGCGCGCGTCGCCGAGCTTCTCGGCCTCGAACCAAGCCAAGTGAATCTGAAGGGGAAGACCCACGAGAAAGTTGACGCGGTTGGCGAGGGTCGTGCTGTTGAAGTGCATGTGGTGGCGCTGGTCGAACTGTCGGCGTGAATCGACCCCGCGAACTGCCAACCGCGGACTCATGATGGCACCCGTGCGCGTTTACCCCGTGGGGAACGACGCACTGCCTGATACCCTTCGTGTTCGGACCGCGGGCACTTGCTCGCTTCCAAGATCATTTTCAGGAGCGTGCCATGCGAGCCATCGTCACAGGTCAAATCGGAGTCGACAAAAAGCCCTACCTCAAGGCGGTGAAGGACGCCGCGGATCTGCGCGGTGAGAGTCTTGAGCTCTTTCACCTCGGCGAGATGATGTATCGCGAGGCTCCCGATGTGCGAATCGGCCGCATTCTTGATCTTCCGATTTCGCGCTTGGCCACGCTGCGACGCGCTGCCTTCAAGGATGTGATCGCGGCAACGCTGCCAGCGCAGGAACACCGCAATGTGGTTGTGAATACGCACGCGACATTCCGTTGGCGTCATGGGCTCTTCGCCGCATTTGACTTCGATCAGATCGCGAAGTTCGAACCGAACATGTTCATCTGCCTCGTCGACAATGTCGAGGTCGTGCACCAACGCTTGCACGCGGAGCACGATATTGATGCGACGCTGAAGGATTGCATGGTGTGGCGTGAAGAAGAGATTCTGGCAACCGAGCTACTCGCACAAGCGATGGGTTGCCAGAACAATTTCTACATCCTGTCGCGCGGCCGCATGCAAGACACTGTGGAAACTGCCACGCGCCTTGTGACTCGTCCGGAAATGCGCAAGGTGTATCCAAGTTTCCCGATGAGCCATGTTGTAGATATGCCCGATGTTCTGGCGGAAATCGATCATTTCCGCGCCGAACTTGCGCGGCATTTCATCACCTTCGATCCAGGTGATGTCGATGAAAAGTTGCTGCTTGATCGTGCGTTGGCCGCTGCACGCGAGGGCAAGGATTGGATTGAAACCGAGGCGCACACCTTTGGTGGACGCGCTGGGCGAAATCTGCGCGTGTCGGTGCGCGAGGTACTCGATATCGCTGGCGATATCGACGGGCAGATTTACATGCGCGATTTCAAGTTGATCGATCAGAGCGACATGATTGTGTCGCTTGTGCCGGAATTGCCCAATGGCACGCCGGGGCTTTCGAGTGGCGTCGAGCGCGAACTGCAACACGCTTGGGAACACACCAAGGAGGTCTATGTGGTGTGGAAGCCGAAGAAGGCTCCGAGCCCGTTCATCACGGAAACGGCGACCAAGATTTTCCGCTCGGTTGATGAGGCCCTTGCGTACTTCGAAGCGAAGGGCATGTTCGCGCCCGGCAATCTGTTCGCACACTAAGGCGCGTTGCGTCCATGCCCCGCTATCGGCTCACCATCGCCTACGACGGGACTGCCTTCCACGGTTGGCAACGACAAGAGCCGAAAGACGCTCCGCCGCTGCGAACTGTGCAGGGAGTCGTGCAGGATGCGGTTGCGGATTTGCTTGGTGAACGCGTGGATGTCGTCGGCGCAAGTCGTACGGATTCTGGCGTACACGCGGTAGGACAGGTTGCAGCGTTTACAGCCAATGTGCGCGTGCCGATACATCGATTGGCCGCAGCGATCACGGCGCGACTACCTGCAGATGTGCAGGTGAGTGATGCAGCCGAAACGCACGACGCCTTCAATCCGATTGGCGATGCGCGAAGCAAGTGCTATCGCTACACGATTGAGCACACAAGTCATCCTCACCATCCGCGCCCGCTTTTTGATCGGAACCTCGTGTTCGCGACGCCGTACACGCTTGATGTCGGCCACATGCGCGAGGCCGCAGCAGGGCTCGTTGGGACGCACGACTGCGTGAGTTTCGCGCAAATCAATCACGGCCGTGCGACCACCGTTCGCACAATCTTCGATTGCAGCGTGCGTACACCCTCTGCGCGGCGCGTTGAGATTGAGATCACAGCCAACGGATTTTTGTACAACATGGTGCGCATCATTGCGGGCACACTTGTCGAAGTTGGTCGAGGCCGGATGACAGCGGATTCGATGCGGCATGTCATCGCTGCGCGCGATCGCCGCAGCGCGGGACCAACACTCCCGCCGCACGGGCTTTGCTTGCGATGGATTTGGTACGGCGGCCCACATCATTCCGCCCTTGTCGGTGATGGCGGAGAGGCTCAGAACGCAGTGTCATCCGACGAGCAGCGTGGAGAAATGACGCCATGATGCTTGGCATCGCAAAGTTGCAGTTCGGCGCGGGAACAATGGCACTTTGTGCTCTGTTGACTTTCGGTCCATCTTGGCAACAGCCGCTCGCCGCGCAAACCCTCGACCTCTCTGGCGCACCAACGGGTCCGGCAATTCCCGAAACTTGTGGAGCGATGGACCTCGGGCAAGCGCTCGCTGCAGAAGCGGCCACGCTCTCTCAGGAAGCGACGAAGTTGACAGCCGAGGCGCGCGATGCACTCGAAGCACGCGCGCGACTTCGCGCGCTCGCCGCGCATCTCTTGTCGAACGGCGCGCGTAGACCATGGCCTGAATCTGCACCAGTGGTATTCGGGATGCGCATCCAAGGCATGCTGCGGCGCGTGGATGCACTGCTCGAACAAACGCTGCAGGGGAAAAACCTGCGCGAAAATAGACCGTTGCGCACCGAAGAATCACGACGCGCCGTGGAACTTCTCCAAGAACTTGCTGCGATCAATACAGATCGCGTACGCAGTGCGTGTGCAGCAAGGCCTGACGACTTGTTTGCGCAGTTGACCGTCGCGCTTGCTACAACCCTCGCACCGCTGGTCGAGTTGACGGCGCTTGTGGAAGGCGAGACGCTTGAAAGTCCGTGGCCTATTGTGCTGGATGTGCGCGCCCCGAGTTTGCGTGCCGCGGAACGCACTGCGTCGCTTGCGGAGGTCGAGCGTCGTGCGCAAGCACTTGCGCCCGGAGTTGGCGCAGACGCCGCACGACGCACGCTCGATGCGCTTGCGCAACACCTTCGCGCTGCGTCGCACGAATCCGATCGACGAATGCTCCAAGACACCTTGGATGCGTTCGCTTGGAATGCGGCGGAGCGCGCGGCAAAACCTCCAGCGCTTGCATTGGAAGCACTGCATGCGGCCGACCGCGCGCTGAGTGCGCGACTGGATGCGCTCACCGCTGTCATCGCCAACCCAACCGACGAGCCTCGGCAAGCGCTCGCGACAAGCCTGCGTATCCATCATGCCGCGGAGATGATCATTTCGTTTCGAGCAACGCTCGATCCGGCTCAGGCAGATCGTTCGACGCTCTCGCGTGTCGCAGAACGCCTTCTCGGCGACGGTCTTTCTGCAAACGCCGGCGAGCAACTTCGCGGATATGTTCGTGCCGCAGATCGCATCACGGACGCATGTGAAGCCGCGCAAATC
>JASGCF010000001.1 GCA_030054275.1 Limnohabitans sp.
CTTCCATGAGCGATTTGGTCAGACTTTCGCCGCCATTTCCGCCCGCATTTCCCGATGCTTCACGCGTTGCCTGCTGCCTCGCCAACACCTCGCGCTCGACCTCATCTGGCGGCTCCTCGATCAGGAAGCCTGGGCAATGCGTGTGTCCAACAAGCGCGCTCGCAGGTCGCTTGTTCCCTGCGCTATCCGCAAGTTCAAGCAATCGGAAATTGCGATTGAGTTTGCGCGCTGGCGGGTGAATGTCCTCGCTGAAGAGGTACTCGTTCACCGGTGCAGCCGGAGACGCGTGCACGCAGATATAGCGGTCAAGCAGAATGTGGCGCGGCGAGATACCGAAAAGGAAATCATCGCGCAGACGCTGTTCTGCAAGCAACGCCTCTCGGCTCGCGCCCGCTTCAACTTGGCGCTTGATCCAATTGGTCTTGATCTCATCGCGCGTCCAGAACGCAGCCAAGCGCGCAGACTTGTTGAAGTTCGTCGGTTCGTACAGCGCAGCGAAGTCGTGATTTCCAAGAAGCGACCACTCGCAGTGCTTGCGCACAAGGTCGATGCACTCGACTGGATCTGGTCCGTAGCCAATCACATCGCCAAGACAGATCATCTTGTCGTAGCCACGCGACGCAGCGTGCTCGAGGACAGCCTCGAACGCCGCGAGATTGGCATGAATGTCGCTCACGATGGCAATGCGCACGCTCGTTCCACCTCGCTCCGCGGACTAGCGCCACGGGAGCGAGATCGTATCAAGTTGAGGCGTGTCAACACCGTCGAAGGCGCTCTTTGAGAGGGCGGAGCAATGCGTCGATTGACGCGCGGGAGATTGGTTTTGGTAGGAAGAACCCCTGCCAGATCCGCGAAACCTCACTCGCGGGCCGTGCGCTCGACAGCACAACGATCGGAGCGACCGGAGCGTGATGGTTCGTATGGTGGGGGCCGAGCGCCAGTTCGTTCGCCAGATCGAGTCCTGAACCGTCGCCAAGTTCAAGATCAGTGATCACCATGTCGAACGCGAGATTGGTGCCGAGGTTCGATTTCAAAGTCTGGCGCGCTTCGCGCAAACTGGCTGCGCATGTGACGCTCGCTCCGGCGTGTCGCAAGTGATGCGCCAAGAGTCGCCCCGCATCGAGGGCGTCGTCCACGAGCAAAACACGCAATGTTTCCGCAGTGATGCCCTCGGTGGGGTCGGCAAGAGACTGGGTGTGAGACTGGTTGTGAGACTGGGTGTGAGCGCTCGATCGTCCGTCCGACACAGCGGTTTCGGTGTCGCGCAAGACGGTGCGTGTGACGGGAATCTCAAGCGTGAATCGCGCGCCACCTTCTGCGCGATTCGCGACGCGCGCATGACCGCCAAGAAGTCGCGCGCATCGCTCTACGATGGCCAGTCCCAGTCCAACCCCGCCCTTCGAGCGGAGTCCCGCGTCACCCTGCGTAAATGGCTCAAAAATCCGCGGTAAAAGCGCCGCTTCGATGCCGGGTCCAGCATCGTCCACTGTGAGTTCCAAGACGCACGGCTGGGCAGTCTCCTCATGAACTTCTACCTCATGAACTTCTGTGGCGAGAGCCGCGTTCGATTGCAGTGCCACACCGATCGTGATCGTGCCATGCGAAGAAAATTTCACAGCGTTTCCGAGCAGATTGACCAGCGCCTGCGCGACTCGAGTTGCATCGGTTGAGATGGTGGTTGCCGCGAGTGCTCCTGCGCTGTTGCCGCGCTCGGCCCACACGAGATCGATGGTGAGACCCTTCGCCTGCGCTTGTGCTGCAATCACGGCGGTGGCGTTTGACAACAGTTCCCCAAGCGTCACTTGCGCCAATTCCACGCGCCACGCGCCAGCGTCTGAGCGAATCAATTCGAAGAGATCGTGAATCAGCGCAAGGCCATGACCGCAGGTTCGGCGCATGTCCTGCGCTGCGACTTGAATGGCCTGCTCGGTTCCAAGGCGCTGCGCCTCGCCCATGCGCGCGGTTGACTCCATCTCCATCAGTTGCAGCCCAGCGTCGAGCGACACCAGTGGCGCGCGCAGGTCATGACCAAGAGCATGCAGAAATGTGGCCAAGGTCGTTCGCGCACGCTCCGCCTTATCGCGGGCATCCACCAATTGCTGTTGTTGCGCAGCGAGCGCTGCTCGTGCCGCCTCAAGTTCTCGGACGAGTTGTGTCTTCTCGGAAAGAGCCCAAGTGAGTCGGTCGACGAGTTTGTCGACCTTCCCAGCATCGAAGTAGACATTCGACCACGCGCTCGGTGTGTCAGGCGCGGGTTCAGGTGGAGAGGAAGCGCTGGTCCATGGATCGGGCGCTGGCAAAAGGAACTCCGGCGGGGGCACCGTCCCGCCTCGCGAACATCGGCCTCGCCGTCTTGGGAGTTGAGTTCGGCTCGTGGGAAACGCCGCTATTCTCCCTGCCCCGAACGCGGGCCTGTGGCGCCGCGATCGAGACACGCCCCGCGCCGTGCGCGCGCAACGAATCGGAGATCCAACATGGCAGACACCAAGCACTACGACCTCATCGTCATCGGCGGCGGCCCCGGCGGCTATGTCGGAGCAATTCGCGCTGCGCAAATGGGTTTGAAGGTGTGCTGCATCGAGCGCGGCAAGCTTGGCGGCGTCTGCCTCAACTGGGGCTGCATTCCCACAAAGGCGCTGCTTCACAACGCAGAGCTCTACATGGAAGCGATTCGCCACGGTAAGGACTGGGGCTTTGACATCGATCCAGCCGCTGTGAAGGTCGATTGGGCGAAGGTCATCGGCCGCTCGCGCGCGATCACCGGCACGCTGAACGGTGGTATCGCGTTCCTCTTCAAGAAGAACAAAGTCGATCATGTCGAAGGTCACGCGAAGATCGTGTCAGGCAAGACTTCGTCGGGTCCGTGCCGCGTGCAAGTTTCCAAGGCCGACGCCGACTACTACCACGGCACCGGCGGTGAGAAAACGCAAGAAATCACGGCAGATCGCGTGATGATCGCAACAGGCGCGGCGCCAAACGAACTGCCGTTTGCAAAGTCTGACGGTAAGACGATCCTCTCGAGTTACGACGCGCTCACGATTGCAGAGCAGCCCAAGTCGATGGTCATCATCGGCTCCGGCGCCATCGGCATGGAGTTCGCGTACTTCTTCAACGCGTTCGGTACGAAGGTGACCGTCGTCGAAATGCTCGACCGGATTTTGCCGAACGAGGATGAGGACATTTCCGCTGCAGCGCTGCGCGCGTTCACCAAGCAAGGCATGGAGTTCAAAGTGGGCACCATGACGACGGCCATCGAGAAGACCGCAAGCGGCGCCAAAGTGACGCTCGCGCAAGCAGCGGATAAGACGAAGACCGAGACGATCGAGGCGCAGTGTGTACTGGTCGCGATCGGCGTGAAGGGCCGCTTTGAAGGCCTGTGCGATGAGAAGCTCGGGCTCAAAATCGAGAAGAACCACATTTGGACCGACTACAAGGACAAGAAGGAGCCGACCTATCAAACCTCGGTTCCTGGTGTCTATGCCATCGGCGATTGCATCGGTGCTCCGTGGCTCGCACATGTCTCGAGCGAAGAAGCCGTTGCCTGCGTGGAGCGCTTCATGGGTCATCACACGCTCGGTGTGGACTACGGCTCCATTCCAGGCTGCACCTACTGCAACCCGCAGATCGCGTCGGTCGGCATGACGGAGAAGCAGGCGAAGGAGAAGGGCCTGAAGTACAAGGTCGGCAAATACTCCTTCAAGGGCCACGGCAAGGCCATTGCCGTCGGCGCGACCGAGGGCATGGTGAAGGTGATCGTGAGCGAACCGTACGGAGAGATCCTTGGCGCGCACATCATCGGCGAGGACGCGTCGGAACTCATCGGCGAGATGGGTCTGGCACGCCGCGTCGAGGCGACAATCGAGGACATCATCTCGACCGTGCACGCGCACCCGACCATGCATGAGGCGCTGCACGAAGCGGCGCTCGCGACGGAAAATCGCGCGATACATGCTTGAGCGAGGTGGCTTGAGCGAGGTGGCTTGAGCGCTCGCAACTGGCGGGCTGTTGAAGCTTCGCTTCAAGTGCCCGCCTTTGCTCGCTTTGGCACGCCTCGCGGCGAGTGAATCGCCGCGGGCTGCGATGGGTTTTGCTTCGCAACCGGCGCTCCTTCGGAGCGCCGCGGAGAGCCGAGTCGACACATCCCCTGAGCACTGCCCACTCGGGCTCCGTCCTAGGGGCCAGTGGCACCCGATTGGCGCTGCCAATCGGAATTTGGTGCGATCACGCGCTCGCCGCCGACGGGCTCTGCCCGTCGGCGGCCACGCGGCGGTGCTGACTTGACGCACAAAATCGCACGCTTCGCCGAGCGCAGCGAGGCGGTCCTGAACTCACCCGTCGCGGCGCTTGACACCCGTTCCGCGCTTCACATCTTTCGGAAGCGGCGTATTCGAAAGCGTGCCGCGCATCTGGCGCGAATCGCGCCGCGGAGCCTGCATTTTCCGCTTGCGCGCGGCTTCTTTCAGCCGCTTCGCCTTGTCCTTCTCCGCGCGTTCCTTGGCATTGAAGGCCTCGATCACCTTGGCCTCCTCAAGTCGCGCGCGTGCCATGCGCACCCGATCTTGATCGCGCATGAAGTTCTCAACATCGTCGGGCACTTCGATGGCATCCCACGAGGGCTGCGCAAGTTGCACCACCGACTCCCATCGCGCTCGCTCTTCGGGCGAAACGAATGTCACACTCGCGCCTTCACCGCCACCGTGTCCCGCACGACCAACGCGGTGAATCCACTCTTCTGGCGACATCGGAACATCGTAATTCACAACCAAGCGAATGCCGGGCACATGCAGGCCGCGCGCCGCCACATCTGTTGCAACCAGCACGCGGCATCGTCCGTGGGCGAAACTCTCAAGCGCCTTTTCGCGTTGTAACTGCGAGCGATCGCCGTGCACCACCGCGGTCGAAACCTCGTGTCTGCGGAGCGCGCCAGCCACCCATCCGGTGCGTCGACGACTGCCGCAGTACACCACGATGCCGCGACGCAGATCTTCCTTGCCAAGAAGTGAAAGAAGCGCTGGCGTCTTGAGGTCTTCTTCAACCAACATGCGCTTGTGCGAGAGATGTACGGCGGCCGCATTACGCACGCCGACTTCGATTTTCTTCGGTTTCGCCAAGCGCTTGTGCACCAAGTCTTCGACTTCGCGTGGCAGCGTTGCCGAAAGCAGCCACTTCGCACGACCCTCCGGCGCGCGTGACAACACCCATTCGACTTGCGGCAAGAATCCCATGTCAAGCATGCGATCTGCCTCGTCGCACACCACATACAAGAGATGCGCGAGCGTCATCGCATCAAGTTCGATAAGTTCACGCGCGCGTCCTGGTGTTGCGACCACAATGTCGACGCCCTTTGCGATGGCTTCGGCTTGCGGGGCAAGCGCAACCTTTCCGTAGGCAGCCACCACGCGTAAGAGCGACCCGCGCACGAGTGTGCGCAATTCTTCCGCAACCTGCTGCGCCAGTTCACGCGTCGGCACCAACACCAACGCGCGCAGTCGCGTTCGCGGATCGCGGCGCCGTCCGCCAGTTTCAACAGGCTTGTGTCGAAGCAGCATGTCCGCAAGCGGAATGCCATAGGCGAGCGTCTTGCCGGTACCTGTCGGCGCAAGGCCAATCAGATCGCGACTGCGGAATGGCGAGTCACCCTCTGGCTCAAGTGCTGCGGGAATGAACGACGACTGGATCGGCGTTGGCGCCGAGATACCCATCTCAGAAATTCCGCGAAGTACCAGTCGATGAAGCGTGTTTGGAAATGCAGTCACGCGCGAAGTATCGCACAATGCTCGATATGCAGAAGCCTCTCCATACGGCGATTGCGTCGCTTGTCATTGGCCTCCTCACGACGGTGGCGATGACGGTGGTGCCACTTCTGCGCGCAGATCGCGGCCACGGCGCCCAAATCACGCAGATCTATCGCGGCGAGTGGGGCTGGTATCGCGCCACCGATCACGCGTTCGGACTCGACTGGTCAAACCTCGGGCTCATGCAAACAACGCTGACAAGTCCGCTCTTCGATGGCGACATTCCCGCATGGGCAGAGCCGCCGCAGCCGCCGTACCCGAAGGTCCCGTACTTCCGTGTGGGAACACTCGCAGCAGGATGGCCGCTGCGAACAGTGGCCTTTCGATGGATGGTGTCCGATCCGAAACAGCGGTTTCCCATCGCGGCAGAAGTCGATGACCAAGACACCAGCCTCGGTTTTGCGGCGGAAAATGTGCTGGAAGGATCGCGCGGCGGATTTCCGCATGAACGACGGATTTTGTGGCAAGGGATCGCGGTCAACGCGGCCATCTACGCCGGAAGTGCCTTTGTGACGATCTTCGTCGCAACTTTGTTGATGAGAGTCTTCCGGTCGCGTGCAGGTGTGCAGTCGAAGCGCACGAACTCACTCGGCGGGTAACAGCGGCAACAACACTTGCACCAACAGAAAGAGCGCGAGAGCGAGCCCGATCATTCCACCCACGATTTGCGCGGCCAACACCACTGCATCGCGAGGAAGCGTGCGAAGATCGCGCACGCGCGTTGCTTTGTAACTCAGCGCAACTCCAAGCGAGAGCGGCACCAACAGGAACCACCACCATCGATCCACAGCAGGCGCTGGTTGTAGAAATGGCGTCCACGCGAGAAGCGACGAAACCGCAGCGGAACTTGCCGTCGATAGGTGATTCACGCTGCACCCCCAGAGAGACCCGCATCACCAACGCGTCGCCCAGAGGTCACCGTGTCGCTGCGTGGGACGCGCACCAACGCGTCGAGCACCACACATGCATTCATGAGTCCTGCGAGGAAGACGAGGAAGGTTCCGAAGTCGTTTGCGTGCGCGAGACCTTTGAATGCGCTGGCCTTTGGTTGTGGGTCGAGCACCGACGGCGGAAGCGGAATCATGGGTGCGGCAGAACCAGATTTGAGCAGCGCTTCATTCGCGTAACTCGTCGCAAACGCGATCGGACCGCATGCGGCTTGCCCGATGAACCAAAGCCGATCTTCTTTCTGATCCACGCAGTCGATCCCACCAACCAAGACGCCCGATACGAAGAGCAGCAGTACGCCTGCCATGGCCCAAAGCCCACGAAGCACATTGCCGGTGGTGATGTGGCCGAGCCCTGGAAAGATCCAGCCGAGCACCGCAGCGACGGGTTGAAACGAGGTTTGGGTGGATTGGTCGGTCGGGGTCGGCACGAGGTTCACGCCCACAGGAGAAGAACGGGGAGGTACGGGAGGAGACGAGAAGAGAACGAGAAGAGAACGGGAAGAGAACGGGTTCAGAGCGCAAGAAGTGGCCTGTCCCGCAGCATTCGGGATTTGGATGGATACATCCGAAGTGGCC
The DNA here is from genome assembly GCA_030054275.1 of Limnohabitans sp. Lineage (GTDB taxonomy): Bacteria > Planctomycetota > Phycisphaerae > Phycisphaerales > SM1A02 > QWPT01. The sequence continues at coordinate 7,322 of JASGCF010000001.1, forward strand.
CGTTTCGCTGAAGTGACCCGCTTTCTCGGTCGATGGCCGACAGTGTAGCGGTCGTGCACGGGCGCGCCCGCCACTTGAGCAAGCGCTCAAAGGCACCCTTTCTGCCGAACCCTCCCAGAATTTCCAACCTGGATCTTGCCATGACCAATCGCCGCGACGACTCCTATCCAGCCCCTGCATCAGACGCGACCCCGAGCGCGGACATGCTGCATGCCATCGACGCGCGCTCCGGCAGCGTGGTCGATCGTCGCAGCGGTATCGACCGCCGCCGCTGCGAGACGCAAGATCCAACCAATCTCGAACGCCGTCGCGGGCCAGGGCGCCGCCTCAGCGACTTCCTCCGCGAGGCGGAAGAAGGCGAAATGAACCGCGAGCAGTTCATGTTTGTCATGGCGATCGACGCCTTCAAGCGCGTCAATGGCAAGACATTCCCAGCGTGGACAGATGTGCTCGAGATCGTTCGCAAACTTGGCTATCGCAAGACCATGCCGAGCGAACTCAACTTGGGCGGCCGAGCCGAGGATTGGCGGGAACGCGCAGATGCACCGGCAAAAACCACCCACGCCGAAGATCTCGATGGTCGCGATGGCGGTCGACGCGCTGCGTAAGAGCCACCCGTTGTCGTTCGTGGATGCAGGCGGCGCACCTACGCGCAGTCCAACACATCTTCCATTTCGTAGAGCCCGGGCGCTCTGCCGGCCAACCATTTGGCTGCGCGAAGGGCGCCGGCTGCGAATAAATCGCGTGAAACAGCCTGATGCATGATGTGCAGCCGCTCACTTGGGCCGGCAAATCGCACCTCGTGTTCGCCCACAGTGTCACCCGCGCGGATGGCATGAATCTGATCGGGCGCGATCTTCATTCCGCCTTCGCCAAGGCTCTTTGCAAGCGCGAGCGCCGTTCCCGATGGTGCGTCTTTCTTGCGATTGTGATGGCTTTCGACGATGTCGACCTGCCATGCCGCAGCGCCCAAGAGGCGTGCAGCCGTCTTCGTGAGGTGCCGAGCCACGGCAACACCAAGCGATGTATTCGGTGCAACAAGCACTGCGTTGGTGGTTGCGAGGCCACGAAGTCCGGTCAGGATGTCGTCAGAGAGACCCGTCGTACCAACCAAGAGCGCCGCATGCGTTGCTTTCGCAAGTTCGATGGAGGCTCGCGCGCCCTCGACGGTCGAGAAATCGACGATCACTTGTGCAGCATGTGCCAAGCCAGTTTGTGCCGCATTTTCTCGATGAAAACGCGCAACAACCTCTACATCAGGGTCGACGCCTGCCAGCGCATCAATGCGTGTCCCCATGCGTCCGCCAGCCCCGACAAGTGCAATTCGTACCGCCATGATCAATCCTCAACGCGTTGTCGCAATCCACTTCAGACATCGCCATCATCGCGCAGCGCACGACATTTCATCTCAGTCGCAAAGCCAACGACAGGTCGAAAGAAAATTCCCTGATGTAGTTTTCTCTGCAGCCACTTTCACAATGTGGCCGATGTGTGTATAACTCTCTGTGGGTCCAGCTCAGTTACGCCGGCTGGCGCCTCACTCCGACACCAAGAGCGTAACCAACGCAAGGGAGCCAACAATGGCTGCAAAGAAGAAGGCCGCAAAGAAGGCCGCGAAGAAGGTTGCTAAGAAGGCCGCGAAGAAGACCGCCAAGAAGGCCGGCAAGAAGAAGTAAGTTGAAGAAGTGATTCTTTGACTTGCTCGCGGCCCGATGCAACCCATCGGACCGAATGAACAGATGCTTGGAGGCCGCCGATGGGCGGCCTCCGGCATTTTTCGATTCCCACACTGCGGCGCGCGAAAGCGCACATGCATCGCGCTCCTCACGCATATGCATATTTTCCCGTCTTTCCTGCGGTTTTCTGTTCTCGTGATTGCTGCGCAAGCATGTGCATGAACAAGCACGAACAAGCATGAACGCGCAGTGCCGCGCAGCGTTCGCTATCATCGCCTTCGCACAGAGCAAACTCGTTTCTCAAGAACGAATGCTCTGCGCATCGGATGCACTCTTCAAGCATCGCAGTCCGTGCAATCATCGCGTGCGATCAATCTGATGGATGTGGGATCGTGAGGTTAATGATGCAGTGCAGCGGACGAAGCGTGCGACCCGATCATGTCTTGTCTTCACGCAGCGCGCGAACCATGCTGACCTTGTTTTGATCTCAGCCTGATCTCTCGCTCGTCTCCAGAAAGTTCTCGCGTTACGGAGTTCTTCCCGTCATGGCACATGTCATCACTGAACCTTGCATCGGAACCAAGGACACGGCCTGCGTCGAGGTCTGCCCGGTGGACTGCATTCACCCGACCAAGAAGGAGGGCGACTACGGAGACGCCCAACAGCTGTACATCGATCCAGACACCTGTATCGACTGCGGTTTGTGCGTCGATGAGTGCCCGGTGCAGGCGATCTTCCCCCAAGACGATGTCCCAGCCGAGTGGAAGAAGTACATCCAGATCAACATCGACCACTTCAAGAAGTGAGTTGTTGATCTGCGACTCCCAATCCACGGGTCGTTCGTGAGGCGGTTCGCTGGTTGGAGACTCCCAGCCCGTCGGCACGGTCACTCCCAATCCACCCCATTGACCTCTGCATAAAGGGCCCGCGAGGCCTCGTCGCTGGCCGATTCGGGCACGCGTGCGCGAATCACGCCGCGCGCGGGGTTGTACCAGAACATCGCGCCCCGCCCCCCACGAAAGGTAGGGACGCGGGGGTGGTCGCGGGAGAGTTCGCCGGGCAGGGCGTACTCAATCCACGGGGCGCGCGCATTGGAAAGCCAATTGATGGGTGTGTTCGGGGTCGTATTCGGGGTCGCATTCAGGGTCGCATTCAGGGTCGAAGTGAAGAGCGATTTGTCCGGTTGCTCGGTGAGGGAGTTGGTGGCGTTGTCGAACGGCTGATCGGCTGATGGAAGCGCGGGCATGTCATCATGCGCTGCATCAACTGCTCCATCAACTGCTCCATCAACTGCTCCATCAACTGCTCCATCGAGCGCTTCATCAAGTGCTGCGAACCATCCGCGCTCGATGCGTATGGGGTGTCCCTGCGCGTTGAGTTCGGTGGTTCCGAGGCTCTCGCGCATGCCAATTTCGCACGACAACCGAGCAAGCGCCGCCTGGGTTGCAGCAATCGCGGTCGCCCGTGACAGTCCCTCGCGATGTGCGGCAAGCGCGACACCGAGGGCACCGATTGCGGTCACAACCACGGCGCAATCGATCGCTCCTCGCAAGAAACGCATGCGTTCTCCCGATTCTCGCCCCCGCGACCACAACGATGGAGACGCGGGATCTTCCGCGCCGGACCCAAGAGGATCGGCCTTCGCACGCAACGACTTTCGCGGGTGCGCGCAGAAACCTCTCGAACCCGCCTGCGCGGTGCCAGTTCTCTCGTTTGCAACAGTTGAAAGGTTTCGGCCGGATGTGTTGAGGGCTGTTAGCATCGCCGTGATGTCCAATCGTTCTCTCCCAAAGGCCAATCCCATCCATGTCCGCATGCTTGAGTGCGGAATGCCGCTTCTTGTCGAGGAAATGGCTGGCGTGCGAACAGCGGCGGTGAGTTGGTTGGTACCAGCTGGGAACGCGACCGATCCGTGCGATGAAGCAGGTGACGGTTGGTCGAGTTTGCTTGCGGAATTGGCGCAGCGCGGTGCGGGCGAACGCAACAGTCGCGAGTACTCCGACGCGCTTGACCGAGCTGGCGTGCAGCGCGCTGTCACGCCATCCGCCGTTCACATCGTGGTGTCTGCAACAACGATCGGCGCACGCATCCATGAGGCGCTGCCGCTCCTATCGGATCTCATCGTGCGACCTCACTTGCCGAGCGAAGCGCTCGATGCGGTGCGAAGTTTGGCCATTCAATCGCTTGAGAGTTTGCAAGACGATCCGCAGCACCGTGTATCACTGCGGCTGCGCGAGCGACATCTTCCTCCGCCGTTCAATCGCACTGGATACGGAAATCGCGTGGCGTTTGAGCAAGCGTCGATCGACGCGCTGCGTGACGATTGGCGTCGACGCGTGCGGCCTGTCGGGTCGATTCTTGCTGTCGCGGGCGCTGTGAACGCAGATGATTTGGCTCGTTCACTGGATCGACTGCTCCGCGATTGGCACGGTGTCGCCGAGGATGTACGCGCAACCGGACCGTCGATTGGCGGAGCACTGCACGAAGAAGATGCATCGAACCAAACGCACATCGCGATCGGTTTGGACGCTCCCAATGAGCGCGATCCAGACTCGCTCTTGTGCCGCTTGGCGACGATCATCCTTGGCGGCGAAAGTTCGAGTCGTCTCTTCACAGAAGTTCGTGAGCGACGCGGTCTTTGTTACGCGGTCAACGCTGGCTATGCGGGTGGCCGTGATCGCGGCATGGTTGCGCTGTACGCAGGAAGCACCCCTGACCGTGCACAGGAAACCCTCGACACGATGCGCGCCGAACTCGAGCGGTTCGAGCATGGCGTGACACCCGATGAGTTCCGCCGCGCCATTGTGGGCATGAAGAGCCGACTGGTGATGCAGGGCGAGAGCACTGCGGCGCGTTCTGCGGCTCTCAGCAGCGACTGGTACCGCCTCGGTCGCGCGCGCTCATTGGGTGAACTCTCGGCCGAAGTGGACGCAGTTTCGCTTGATGCGCTGAACGGGTGGATTTCGAAGGGTATGACTGGCGCGTGGCGCGCTCGCCGCACGCTGTGCACCGTCGGACAGCGCCCGCTTGAGATTGCGGGATTTTGAACTGGTAAGCGTTCGAGCGGCGATCACTCGGATCGACCGCGTTGTGCGTTGCTGCGAGGCAGCCGCATAGAGGTTTTGCGCCTCAGATCACCTCGAGCACTTAGATCACTTAGATCACTTAGATCACTTCAAGCACGCTGTAGCGGTCGAGATTGAGGGTCACGAGTTCGCCGTCGTCTTTGCGGATTTCGAGGCGGTCAAGCCACAACTTGTCCGCCTTTGCGTGGGCGAACCATGAACCCGTCTTCGCTTGGCGGAAGCGGCACACAACTCCCTCAACCGATGTCGTCCACACCGTGTGGGTTTGCGGCAACTGTTGGGTCACGCGAACGCGGGCACCCGGCGCGAGCGACACAACTTCAAGTGAGTTCGACGAACGATCGAGTGCTGCTGGGTCGGACATGGGGCTGAGTATACGGGTACGGCGTTCACGACACGCGGCGCGGAGTGCGCACCAAAAGGTCATCCTCGCCAAGATGACCCTCGCCGAGTTGACCTTCGCTTGAATACGAAGGATCCCAAATGGGTGGATCCCGAATGGGTGTCAGTATTGAAACAATCGGGTGTCTTATCCGCCGATGCGCGCAGGAGTTGCAGCGTGGAAGCGGGCAACATCGAACGCTTCGAGGGTGACCTTCACATCCACAGTGTTGCCGCCGCGCAGCACAAGGAAGTCGATGGTGTCGCCCGCCTTCTTCGAACGAAGCACCTTCCGCACATGCGAAGGGCTCGCGTCTTCACTGTTGTCGACCTTGATGATGATGTCGTGATCTCGCAGGCCACCCGCGTGTCCGTTCAGTTCTTCCGCGACATCTTCGAGGACAGACACCTTCCGCGGCGACAGATTGAGGTGCGTTGCGAGCACTGGGTCCAACTCGCGCATCCGCACACCCAGCATCACCGGTGGCGGGGTGGGCACGACGGGTGCTGGGCCCTGTTGGGGGGAGTGATTGAAACCTGAATTGAAAGTTGGATTGGGCGGAATCACGGGCTGGAACCCCATCGGCGGTTGTGGGCCGCGGCCGTCCATGCGGTACACGCTGCGGGTGATGCGCCGCTCGCGCCGTTCTGCATGATCCCCATCACCGCCGTCATGATCATCACCATCCTCGGTCCCAGCATCGTTTTCTTCAACGATCACAACCACCATCTGATCGTCTTCCATGTCGCCAGACCCTTCGATTCGCTCATCGATCATCGACCACTGGGCCGGCGTCTTCGAAGACTTGGTCCGAGCGTCAATACCCTTCTTGGTCGATGTTGGACGGCCAGATTCTGTGGTTTCGCAGCCCAGCGTGGACAGCGCAGCGGCCATCAACAAAGTGACTGCGATGGGGGATACGGCACGACGAACAGTGATCACGAGCGGTTCCATAGGAGGTCACATCGGCTTTCGGCGAAGTGAGGCTGCAAAACCTGCCGCGGCCGCGACGCCAAAGACCTTCGTGAGAACCGACGCGTTCCGAAATCGACGCGTTCTACATTTGACGCGCCAGAAAATGAGGCGATATGAAACCCGTACCCTGCGCAATCGACGCGTTGGCCCCCACCCATTGATCCATGCATCGCACTTGTATCTCTCTCGCCACTCTGGGTCTTGTCATGTTCGGCGGTTGCGCGCCTCGCACGACAGATCCAGTTGATCAAACTCCGATGCAGGCTTCGGAAACAACCGGACCAGGCCAAGTACCGCCGTCCGTTGTTGCACCGTTGAGCATGGTTCCTCTCACGGGACGCCCGCTTCGCCTCACGGCGACCAAGTTGGTCTGTACGCCACTTTCGCAAACAACCTCAACGCAAGCAGCTGTGGGCGGCGGATCGCCAAAGTGCGTTGATGTGCGCATCGAAGCACTTGACGCGGCGGGCAATGCTGCGCGCCTCGCGGGGGAACTCCGCATCCTGTTGCGCTGTGCAGATTGTGATCCGGAATACAGCGCTTTCGATGTACGGCTTCTTGATTTGGCAGACGAGAAAAAGGTGTACGACGAGACGCTCGATCTGTATGTCTTCCGTGTCTTGCCGCGATTCACGCACGCACCAGAACCTGGCACCGTGATCGAGATCACCCTCGCGTTGAACGCTCCTGACGGCACGGTGCTCGAAACACGCGGCTCGGTGCGGTGGTAGAGAAGCGCGGCTGCACCGATCTTCTTAGCGAGTCGACGCATCGACTGCGCCGCGAGACCGTTCGATCTTCGTTTCGTACTTCGCCTTCATCTGGCTTTGGTGCGAATCAAGATCAATCGACCGTCCATCAATCCACGCAGCAGCAACATCGCTGGTGAGTTCAAGCGGGTGTCCGCGCGTCACAATGATGGTCGCACTTTTCAGCGGCTCGATGGTGCCGTAGCGTGAAAGCACGCCAGCCATCGCACATGGATTGGCTGTCACAGCGCGCAACGCTGCTTCGCGATCAAGTCCGAAGGCTGCGGCTGTCGCAGCGTGGTGAGGAAGATTGCGGTCGTGTGCCGGTTCGTCGCCGGTCGTGATCGAGAACAAGATGCCTGCATCCGCAAGTTTCTTCGGCAGGCTGTACGCAGCATCGGTGGGTGCATGCCGCTGACCTGGAAGTCGATGAATGCCGCGCAGTACGACCGCGATGCGCTCGCTCTTCAAGAGAGGAATCGCACTCTCGATCCCGTCGCCGCCAACGATGACTGCCCGAAGCCCTCGCGCTTTCGTCCAAGCAATGGCGCTTTCGATTTGCGATGCGCTGCCAACCTCGACGAAAATCGGATCGCGCCCAGAAAGCACATCGCGCATTGCATCTGCGCGAACATCGTGTGCCACGGTGCTATCTGCAGCCCGCGCATCAAGGACAGCCTTCATCTCGTCAAAGAAACGGGCAAGTTTGTCGAGATCCTCCTTGGCGCGTCGACGCTGTTCCTCAGGCGATCGACGCGACGAAATGCTGCGTGCTGGTTCGACCATAGGCCATGTCACAACCACGCCAAACGAACGATCGATTTCCAAGTCTTCCGGAGTCCAACCATCCAATTTGATCAGCGAAGCGCTGCCCGACACAAGTCCACCTTCTGGCACGACACCCGCAAGCAGAATGCCTGCTGCGCGCGCAACTGCAAGCAAGTCGCTGTCGGGGTTGATGGCAACGAGCGGCGCTGCCTCAGGTCGCAGTTCACCGAACTCGCGACGATCATCGGTTGCTTCAACCTGAAGGGTTTCGACAAGCCCCATGGTTGTTGGAAACACACAGAAGCCAGGCGACACATGCATGCCTTTGGCGTCGAACACTTCGCAATTCGCTGGGAACTCTGGCAGACCACTGCCTACAGAGAGAATGCGCCCGCCGTCGAAAATCACATGACCATCCTCGATGACAGGTTGTCCTTCAGTCGCTGTGTGTACGACTGCGTGCACGATGGCGATCGGGCGCGATTGCGGAGACGCAGGCACGATGTCCGACTGCGCAATCGAACTGGTTGCACTCAGAAGCGCGCATGAGATGGCAGAAAGTGTTGGTGCAAATTGCATGGGTTTCATCCTCTCAGTTGCGCGAAACTTCTTGCGAGATATCCAACGACCCTGTACGCGATGCGTCTCCAAATTTCTGCGCTTCAAGTTCTTGCACTTCAAGTTCTTGCGCCTCAAGTCCCGCTGGCACGGCACTGTCCGCGCCGCAACCGCATTCGCCCTGCTTTGTTGGGAATGGATCTTGACCGCGGGCAATGCGCAACCAGATCGCGTCTTCGCGCGCATCAAGCATGCGTTCGAGGAGATTTGGCGGGCGTCCGCCACGACCTCGGCCGCCACGCATTCCGCCGCGACCCTCACCGTCGTTTGCACGCGAGCCTTGCGCTTCGTTGGCTGGTCCGATGGCCTTTGCAATCAGCGTGGCACGACTCGAACGGATGGCATCATGCTGTGCCGATTCATCGGCACGACGGTAGCGTCGCAGGCCGTCAACCCATGTTTCTTCGCAGCGCGTGAACGCTGAAAGCGGATCACCGTTCCAAATGGCGAAGTCTGCATCTTTGCCGACTTCAAGAGAGCCAGTGCGATGGTCGATTCGCAATTGCTTGGCTGGATTGATCGTCACGAGTGCGAGCGCTTGTTCCGGTGAAAGTCCGCCGTAGCGCACAGCCTTCGCAGCTTCCATATTCATGCGTCGTGCGAGTTCATCCGAGTCTGAATTGAAACTCACCAAGACGCCTGCACGATGAAGCAGCGCGCCGTTCCATGGGATCGCATCCATGACTTCGATTTTGTACGCCCACCAATCGCTGAAACTGGAGGCGCCGGCACCGTGCTTCGCGATCTCGGGAGCGACCTTGTAACCCTCAAGAACATGTTGCAGGGTTGCGACACGGAATCCGAATCGCTCTGCGGTTCGCAAGAGCATCACGATTTCATCTTGCCTGTAACTGTGGCAGTGCACGAGGCGCGAGCCTTCGATGATCTCGGCAAGCGTTTCAAGTTCAAGATCTTTGCGCGGCGGAACGGTTCGCGCGCGTGTCGCAGCATCGAGCGCAGCGTACGACTTCTGGAGTGCGCGGTACTCAACAGCAGCCTTGAACGAGTCGTCGATATAGGTTGCAACGCCCATGCGCGAACTTGGGTATCGCGACTTCGAGCGCGTGACATTCTCACCGAGTGCGAACTTGATGCCACTCGGCGCACCCTCAAAGCGGAAGCGATCGGCGCTCTCGCCCCAGCGGATCTTGACAACAGAATTGCGTCCACCGATCGGGTTTGCAGAACCGTGCAACTGATTGACAGCAGTAAGTCCGCCAGCCAGTTGTCGATACCACTCGATGTCGGTTGGGTCGATCACATCACCTATCCACACTTCGGCTGTGTTCGATTGCGTGCCCTCATTGACGCCGCCAGAAATCCCAGTGTGACTGTGGCAGTCGATGAGACCCGGCGTGATGTGATGACCCGCCAGATCAAAGACGGCCGACACTTCTGGAGCATCGATGTGCTCAGCAATTGCAGCAATCTTGCCGTCGCGAATGAGCAGATCGCCCTTCGTCAGAATGCCTTGTGCCCCTTGGGTCCAAATGGTTGCGTTGCGGAAGAGCACCGTGCCGCCAAACGGCTTCTCTGCGACGCCATACTCGCCCATGGGAAACGGAAGCGGATCCTTCCAGAGTGCGGAGGTGTCCTCGCGCTTGGCATCTTCTTTCGAGTCGTCCTTCTTCTCAGATCGTTGTGGTTGTTCACCAGCCACTTCGCCCGCCACTTGACCCGCCACTTCGCCCGCCACTTCACCTGCTGCATCGTTGGCCTTTTTGGGCTCTTCCAGACGGCGCGCGAGCGAGAAAGTGAAACGCATTCCGTCCGTGCGTTCTGCGGTCAGTGTTGCGCGATCACCAACGCCAGCAATCGAGACGCGCAATGCACCGTCAAGGCCAAACGGCGCACCGTCGAGTAAGCCGGAAAAACGCCCGTCGGTTGCGCTCGCGCGGCGCGCCGCAACGGATACACGACCATCACCGCTCTTGGCCGGATCGGCCGGATTCTGCTCGGCTTCTTTCTGCTCGGCTTCTTTCTGTGCTGGGTCGGCCTTGTCACTTTCAGCAGTCGGAGCGATCCACGACGCTTTGATCGAGCCATCCTTTGGATCGAGCGCGATACGAAGGTCGTTCGCGAGTGGCTTTGGTGTTGCTGTTTGCGCGGTCACCGTGAACGAACCAACAGCAAGCAGAGGCGCTTCTGGCAGCGCGACCACAGGCATACCTGCAACGAAGACGCCTTCAAACTTGGTGTCGGCGACGAATGGATCACCGTTGGCGATCAAGATATTCGCAAGCTTTCCGGCTTCAAGCGAACCAACGCGATCCGCAAGCCCGAGCATGCGCGCTGGTGTCGTGGTCAGCGCTGCCATGGCTTCATCTTTGGTAAGTCCATGAGCGATCGCATCTGCCACGCGCTTTCGAAAGGCACTGCGGTCTTGCATGCGATGCGTTGTGAGTGCGATCGTCGCGCCGCGCTCAAGCAGCCGCTTCGGATTGGTGGGCGCGTAACGCCATGTCATCAAATCGCGCAGCGAGATGGACTCAGCGGCGACTGGTGAAATGAGATCTGGTGCCTGTGGAAACTCGACCGGCACGATGACTGGCGTCGCGCCATCACCAACAAGCGCTGCAATCTCGGCCTCGGCGCGGAACTCGTTTCCACTCGCCAAGATCGCCAGTGGTGTGGTTGGCAATTCTTGACGCGCAAGTCGCACGAGTCGTGCGAAATCAAGTTCATCCGGCGCCTCAACAAGAAGCGACTGCGCATGCGGATCATTGGCTGCTAGGAAAAGTGGCTGCAACGCGTCGAGTGCATGCATGCTGTCGAGTGGCAGCGCGGGATTTGCAGCGAAAGCAGCGCGTCGCCAAGTTGCGTCCATGAATGTCTGTCGCATGAGCGCGTACGAGCCCATCAAACTCGACGGGTACGACGAGTTGCGTTCACCTCGCGGAGCCTGCGCTGGCGTGGGTGTGGGAACGCCGGGTGTCGCGGGCGTGGGTTGCCCAAACATCGCACTCCAATCCATCGTGCGCGGCCCAACAAATTGGGTCGTGGTTCCACCAAGATCACGCGGAAGGACGCGCTCGGAAGTTCGCGCAAGGAGACGCGTTTGCGAAGAACCGCGGAAGATGCCGTCCTTTGGCAACAGTCGGGCAACAGCGAAGCCTTGCGCGCGCAGAGCGTCGAGCGTCGCATCTGGAAGTGCCAGATCAACACCCGTGACTTCAGGCGTGACATATCCGTTCCAATGGGCGCCCGGCGCAGCACTGGCAGCACTCGCAAGCGCGGCACTGTCGACCGCCAACGCTGGCTCGATGAATGCGCTGAGAAGCGTTTTCCCAGTGCAGTCCATCACGCGATATCCGGCCGGAATGTCCGCATTTGCCGCTTTGTCGGCCGGCTGCGCACTTTCTGGGAGGACGCGCTCGATGACACCATCGCGCACCAGCACTGTCGCGCGCTCGTGCACCGTGCCTGGCGCAACCATCACTTTGCCACCAACCAAGGCAAATCGGCCCGGATTGCTTGGGCGCATGCCGTTGACAGGCGCCTGTTGCGCATCAACAGACGGCACACACCACGCTGCCATCGAGGTGGCAAGCGTGCACAGTGTTGCGTTTTGAACGCGACGAGAAAAGGCGACGGTTCGCATGGGTGCGAATCGTACGACCCATTCGCATGCGATCGTGCGTTCCGGCACATTTGCGCGCAAGTTCTCGCAGCGCGAATTTTCTGAAGATTGGGCCAAGCAACCTGCACTGCGGACGAAAGCGAAAATCCCAAACAAAAAGCCCCGCACTGGATAGGCGGGGCTTCATGTCTTTGGTTGGATCGCTCGCGTTGTGACTGCACGCGAACGGCGGCGGAGTGCTTAGCCGATCTCGTCGATCATGCGCTGCACCGCAATCGCCAACTTCTCGTCTGAGTCGAGCGTTCCCTGTGCGATCGCCGCACGAGCCGCAGCGACCTTGTCTTCACGAATCGCCGGGAGGCGGTTCATTTCGGAGAGCCAGTGCGCGACTTCCGAAACTTCAACGCGATCGCCAGTTCGGCGCGAGGCTGAAGTCGATGAGTCCGCAAGGCGGCGCGCTGTTGCCTGCTCCGATGTCGCGTTGCTTGCGCGAACACCGCCGGTGAGTGAGGCATGCGAACTTCCGATGTTGCCGAGATGACCGAGGCTGTCTGACATTCCGAAAACTCCTTGGAAAAGCCGTGGCAGATCCAACTGCTCCGACCTTTTCCGCACGAGGCCAAACCATCCTGGTTCTTGACCGTGGGTCTAGGGCTCGAACCACGCGATGTCGAGCCCTGCATCCTGCCCACGCATTCATCGACCGGATAGCCGTTGCAACTTGAACAACCGATTCAGACCGAACTTGCCGCTAAGTCCTTGACACAGCGGGACTTCGATGCGAAGTTGCCCGCCAAAATTCGCACAAGATTGTTCCACTTCCAAGTGTGCGGTAAATGAGCCGCTCCAACGCATTCGCGCCATGGATTATGCGATCCTATGCGCCGTGAACAAGCAGACAACGCACATGAACCTGCAGATTTCTCCAAACTTCGGCAGAAGTCGCGCACCAACCGCGATCTCTTCTCGCGCTGCCCGCTCTGTCGACGCAAGAGTTGTGTGGATCGCTGCGGTGGTGATCACGCTTTCTGGATTGCTGATGGAGGGATGCAAGGACGGACCAAAGACCACGCAGTCGCAGGCTGTTGCGAAGAGCGGTGCTCCGAAGCCCGCAAGCGGCATGGAATTGCTCGGCGATGGTGATGAGGTGATCGGCGGGCCACAAAGTAAGCGTGGCAATGTGGGCCTGAAAGCGGCCTCGGCCAGTGGCGGTAGCACCCCATCGGGTGCGACCACATCGGGCGGCGCCGAATCCAACGCCATGGCAAGCGGCACAAAGGGCGGCCGATGGTCTGTGATGTTGGCGACATTCTCGACCGAAGATCATGTCGAACGAGCCAACGCGTTCCGCACCGAACTCGTGAACGCCTATCCAGAACTCGCAACGGCTGCGGTTCGACGACTCGGCAAAGGATCCGCCATCGTGGTCGGCGCGTTTGATGCTCCACAGGACAAGGCAGCGCAACTCGAGTTGAAACGCGTCAAGGAAGTCGAGCGTCGCGGGCGTCGGCCCTTCGCAACGGCGATGTTGGTGCGCACCACGACGGACGACACCTCTGGTCCACCAAAGCCATTCGACCTACGCACCCTGCGCGCGAAGTTCCCCAAGGTCCGCCCGCTCTTCACGCTTCAAGTTGCTGCGTGGTCCACCTTCGGTGAGAAGGGCGTGAAGTACGACGACATGCGTCGCGCAGCCGAGCGTTACTGCCTTGATTTACGCGCGAAGGGGAACGAGGCGTGGTTCCACCACGATGAAGACAGCGAAACCAGCGTGGTGACCGTGGGCAATTTCGATCGACGCGCGTATGACGCGCGCACCACGCTGTTCTCGCCGGAAGTCGAAGATCTCATGCGACAATTCCCAGCACACTTGGTGAACGGCGAGCCGCTGCTCGTGCCAGTTGATCCAGCGAACCCAAAGGGTCGCAGCAAGCCGCAGCCGTGTCGGCTTGTGGAAGTTCCCGAAACATGAATCGACGGCATTGGCGGTGATGCGTACACGCGCGATTGATACAGTCGGCGCGCAACCCCGTACCATCTCAAACATGGCGAAGCGCGCCACATCTTCTGCTGCTGCGAAGGCAACGCCGCGAGGTCCACGCGGACGCGCTGGCGATGAGCCGCCTCCCGAGCGCGAGCGCCCAGTGCATTACGAAGGGCCCGTCCTTTTCGGCCAAGAGGAACCTTGTGCGCAACTCGCGCACGCCATGAGGTCCGGACACATGCACCACGCATGGATCTTGTCCGGTCCGCAAGGTGTTGGGAAGTGCACGGCTGCCCTAGAGTGCGCGCGACTGTTGCTTGATCCCGAAGCATCCGACGCGCAGATCGCGCTTTTCAAGGCTTCACGCGAAACACGCGTCGCAGAACTGATCGATGTCGGCGCCCATCCAGACCTTCATGTGATTGCCAAGGAACGCGCGGAAGAATCATCGATTCGCGAACTACGCGATCGCAAGCAAACCAACATTCCGCTTGATTTGCTGCGCGAACTCATGCTCGGCGGAACCGTCGGCGATGGCCGCAGTTTCGAGTCACCTGTGTGGAAGGGCGCGTATCTCGGTCATGGCAAAGTCTTCATCATTGATGAAGCAGAACTGCTCGATCTCTACGGTCAAAACGCGCTGTTGAAAACGCTCGAAGAGCCGCCACCAGGAACCTACATCTTTTTGGTGACCACGCAGGAAGAGCGATTGCTGCCCACGATTCGCAGTCGATGTCAACGCGTGCAATTCCGCGCGCTTGCACGAGATGCGATGACAGCATGGTTTGATCGCTTCGCTGTCGCAGCCGAGGCGCGCGCATGGCTTGGCGCATTCAGTGAAGGTTCGCCAGGTACAGCGCAGTTGGCGCACCAACACGCGTTGCGAGCGTGGAGCGACGAACTCTTGCCACGCTTCGCGGGAATCGAATCGGGCCGATTCGATGCAACACTCGCGGATCGCTTGGGCGAACTTGTGAGCGAGTTTGCAGAGGGTGTTGTCAAGAAAAACCCGAAGGCGTCGAAAGAATCTGCCAATCGACTGGGTACGCGCTGCGTGAATCTCACGCTCGCGTCGCGTCTTCGCGTGCAACTGACAGAAAGCGCAGCGCGCAACGATGTGCAGGGTGTTTCGAACGCTGCGATGCGCGTTGAGCTCATTGCACAACTCGAGCGCGAAGTGCGTTCGAATGTGAATCTCAAGCATGCGTTTGCGAATCTCGTTGCACAGTGGGGATCGTGATTGGGGAACCCATGACGAGCGCGCACACAGAGACAAGTGGTCAAGGCCGCGAGATCGAACGCGTCTGGATTTTGCGCGCGATGCCAACGATTCCTCAAGAGGCGCACACAGAAGTGTGGCAGATCGAGCAGGGGTATCTTGCGCCAATCGCGTCAAGTGAAACCGAGCTTGCGGCTCTTGGATTTCCGGAAGGGCGCTTGCGTCGCGTGGTTGAACCGTCTGGTCGCGAGCGCTTCTTTCACACCATCAAAAGTGGCTCAGGCATGGTGCGCATGGAAACCGAGCGCGAAATCACTGGCGTCGAGTTTGCGTTGGCATGGCCGCGCACGAAAGGACGCCGTTTGGTGAAGACGCGTCACCGAGTTCGTGTCGGAGTTGGAGCAGCAATGCGTGTGTGGGAAATCGACCAGTTCCGCGATTTTCCGCTGGTGATGGTTGAAGTCGAACTGCCAAGCGAGCAATCCGCGTGCGAGATGCCCGCGTGGATCGAATCGTTGGTTGAACGAGAAGTCACTTTCGACGCGCGCTACCGAAATGCAGCGCTTGCGATGTCAGGCATGCCGACGCATTGATGTGTCGCGGCTTGATGTTTCGAGCAACGCGCGGCTACCGCAGGTCTTTCGCTTGCGGCAAGTCGCTCAGATTTGCGATGCCGAAAACCCGCAAGAATTCTGGCGTGGTGCCGTAGAGCATGGGGCGGCCGACCTCTTCGGAGCGACCCACGATCTTGACAAGCCGGCGTTCCATGAGGCTCTTCAGCACTTCGCCGCAGGCTACACCTCGAATCGCTTCAAGTTGTGCGCGCAACAGCGGCTGGCGATAGGCGATGATCGCGAGCGTTTCTAGCGCAGCTTGTGAAAGTCGGGTTTGCGCGCGCTGACCCTTGAGCCGTGCGAGCACCGGACCGTACGACGCCACGGTGAGCACTTGTCGTCCGCCGGACACGCTTTCGATACGGAACGAGCGATTCGTGGCCGCGTAGTGCGCGTTGAGTGCGTCGCATGCTTCACGCACGAGGCGGATTGCTTCGCGACGACGACCAGCAAGTGCCGCCGAGTCTTCGGAGTTTGCGTCTGCGTCAGCGCCTCGAGCATCGTCGCCCTCGCGTGCGGCATCTTTCGACGCACGAATCGATGGCGGAACCAAGCCAAGCACTTCCGCGATGCGTGCATCGGAGATCGGGCGATCTGCGAGCAAAATGGTCGCTTCGACGCGATTCTCAAACGGCATCGAGGCGGCTGGCAACTCGGGATCATCGACTGCGATCTCAAAGAGCGTCGGTTGCTCTGTTGCAGCGGCTTTGCGTCGCTTTCGCTGCGTTGGCGCAGCGATCGGGTCGGCGGCTACTGCGTCTAGAGATTCGTCGGTCCCAGACTTCGTTGCCGGCGATGCGACATCTTCAGAGGTGACGCCTACAGAGGCCACACTCTCATCCGCTGCGATACTCGCGTCGTTTTCCGTCATATTTCAAAGCGTACCACAGGGCAACGCGTTCTTTGCGAAGCGCGTTGCGGGCGAAACTGGGTCTGAACTTAGCGACGCGCGCCGCTGGAGCGGGCGAGCGCAACGCGGGCGTATGCCAAGCGCTGACGACGCTCCGCACCGTCGCGAGCCTCAAGTGTGCCACGCGCAGAGGCAGCGGTATTCGCCGCGGCGAGTTCCTTCTCGGCATCGGCCGCCTTGATCGAACCGGAAGCCGTCGCGCCATCCGCGAGAATCGTGAGCGTGCCGCCGTTCATTTGGGCAAAACCGCCGTCGAGGAGGAAAACTTCCGGCGACCCAGAACCGCGTTCAATGCGCAGGCGACCTTCGCCCAAGCGCACGAGGAACGGAGCGGCACCAGGGGCAACGCCCTTCTGCCCGTCCCACGCTGGGAATTCAACATAGGTCGCGTCGCATTCAAGGACGCTCTCGGTGGGGGTGACGACATTGCAGCGAAGCTGTGCCATAGGGGCGGCGATGGTACGACCGCGCGCCCGTCGGCTCAAGTCACTGGATGTTGCTTCGTCTGAGAAGTCAAAAAAGACGCCGCCCGAGCGAGCGAGTCGTCGGGCGGCGGGCGGAAAGGGACACAGTGTGAACTTGATTGATTTCGTGGTTCGGTCAGCACTGCCGAGAACCCGCGAAACCGTTTTATTCGTCCAAGGTGCTTCGAAACTCGATCTCGGCTGGACAATCCGAGAGCGATGCGAGGCTGCGCACATCACGCTTGCCGACGCCCGAGATACACCTCTTTCCGACCCGCGCCTGTGTCCGGAGCGCGCGACGGATTTGATCCATGCCCCGTTTTAGCGACGGCGGCGGCGCATACCCAACCCTGCGAGACCGGCCAGCGCCAATGCGCTCGGGGCCGGAACTGCGGTACCGATGCCGGAGAGTGATGTCGAGAACGACGCTGTATCGCCGGCTGTCAGTGTGAAGACGAAGGTCATGGTGACGGAGTCACCGAAGACGGGTGTCGAGACCGGTGTGCCCGACCCGAATGAGCGAGAGCCCAGCGTGGTCGAGCCAGCCGAAGTTCGTGCAACTTCAAACGGATCTTGGAAGAGCGTCCCGACAAGGGTGCTGCCGGTGGTTGCCGTCCAAAGCGCTTGCGGCGCGACGGTTCGCAGGCGACCGCCACCCGTATTTGCAATCAGAGAACCAGAAACCTGCGCTTGGAACGCGCCAGTCATCGGTTGAGTCACATTCGTTGGCAGCGACAGCGACACGATATAAGTCACTTCGGCCTGCGAAAGATTCGAGATCGCGATCGTGCCTTGGTGCCACGCCTGAGCGCCAGTCACGGTGCTCCCAACGGTGGTGAGTTCACTGAAGGCGTTGAAGTTCGCGTTCACATTCCACGCGCCAGGCGAGTTGAATGAACCGCTGTAGATCCCAACACCGCTTGAGACGGAGCTTGGCACCAACGACTCATTCACACTGCTTGAGCCAGCTGTGATGTTCAGCGACATCGGCGGCGCGCCGGCGATGGCCGGGGCTGCAATCGTTGCACAGATGGCTGCGACAGCGACAGAACGCGTGGCGCTTTGCATAGACAGCATTTCGAAACTCCCTCCCAGTTGCGAAACGCGGGCACAATGGACCGAGGGTCTCGGAAGGAGCTCTAAAGCGTCATTTGTCGGTTCTTTGAGTTGCGTCGTTGACTTGCCGAACGAGCGATCTCATGCAACTTCGTGCATGGACATCCCTCGAAGACGGAAAGCCTTGAGCGCAACTGAAAGCGACGACATGCCGCGAACAGCTCGCAATCCTCATCTCTCGTTCAAATGTGAAGCGTTTCTCCCTCTCACTCGACCAAGCAGGTTCCCGCCTGCAAGGCCAACTCTTTACTGCGCACACGGCGCAGACCCTTTGCGCGGAATCTACTCCACACTTTGGTCGAGGCAAGTCACTTTCGAAATTTCTTCAATTCCGGCCTCAGCAAGGGCGTGGAAGATGGGGCGACCCGAGTCCGAATAAGCCAAGTTGCTTCCGCGAAACGCCTCTCGCGCTGCAGAAACGGCCTTCACCATGGTGCCGAAGTCGGGCGCAAGGCGAATCGACTCTTTGAGTGGCTTGATGTGACCCATCGATTTTCCGTACCACGCAATGTGTTGGCGCATGCGAATGGCGGCGCGGGCTTCGCCTGCGTACGCGGCAGCCAACTCAAGGTGTCGTAACACGACGCTGAACTTCTCGAAGAGCGTTGGTTCGGGCGACGCGGTTCCAGTCGTAAGAAGCGCATGGGCCCGACGGAAAATCCACGGCGTGCGCAGTGCGGCTCGGGCGATCATCACGCCTGCACATCCCGTCGTGCGAATCATCGACTGCGCGTGCTCTGGTTCAGACACATCCCCGTTTCCGATGATCGGAATTGTCGGAACAGCTTCGACAACCTCACCGATCGCGTTCCAATCTGCGGTGCCAGAGAAAAACTGCACGGTGTAACGGCCGTGCACGGTGACCGCTGCGATGCCGACATCTGCGAGTTGCTTCGCGAGGATCGGGGCGACCTTGTGCTCGGGGTCCCATCCAAGACGCATTTTTGCTGTGACGGGCACGCGTCCGCCCGAGTGGCGCGCAACAGTTTCAACGATGCGCTTCGCAAGTGCTGTGGTGTTGCCGCAGTCACGAAGGAGCAGGCTGCCGCCATTCTTCTTCGCAACTTTGTCGACTGGGCAGCCCATATTGATGTCGACGATTTTCGCGCCGTGGTCGACGGCCCAACATGCAGCTTCTGGCAGCGGATCTTCGGAGTTTCCGTAGAGTTGCATGCCAGCAGGCTGGTCGAACTCATTCGTGCGCGCGAGATCAAGCGTGCGTGAGGTTTCCCGCAGAATCGCGTGCGAATTCAGGAGGTCTGTATACGCACATCCAATGCCACCCTGCTCGCGACACACGATGCGAAAGGCAAGATCTGTATGCCCCGCGATCGGCGCGAGCAAAAGATTGGAAGTGAGATGGACGGGGCCGATGGTAAGCACGGTGGAGCGGTGGGGTCTGCTCTCAAAGAGTAGCACGCGCTGTGCGTCTTTCCGCGCAGGAGCTACCGAAGATGCGCGCTCTTGATTTTGATCATGTCATCTACCAACACGGCGCGTTCCTCGAAGAGATACGCAAGATCTGGGTGTTGTGCCTGCTTTTTGGTGTCGACCGCCAGTGCGCGTAGTCGATCGGCGACATCGCGCGCAGCGGCAAAGTCTCCACGATCACAGGCGTATCGCGCAAGCAGTGCGAGCATGACAGCCGTCTCTTCCATGGTGATCGGCGATTGGGGAACACGAAGTTCAAGTGCGGCTGCGAGCAGAAGGCTTGCGTTCCGCCTCACTGCGTCTTGCGCCGATCCAGTGAGTCGTGCTGCGTCAGCCATCTTGAGTTCCGCGCGCGCCCATTCGAGATTTCGACGCGATTCCGAACCAAGTGTGAGGTCGCGGCGGTCAATCTCAGCGAGAAACGCTCGACAGAGTTCGGTGCGTCCCTCGCGCAGCAATCGCAAGGGAAGAGTGTCAGACCAACCAACACTCACATCCGCAAGATTGACGGGCGCACCATCATCGCGTGGCCGAACCATGCCCGCAATGAGCGCACAGTCCACCAACTCTGGCAGAAGTTCTGGCGTAGAAACGACAGCATGCAGCCTGCAGAACTCAAGATCAAGTGCGTTCGCCATCATGATCGCTTCGTGTGCGACAGCGAGATTCTCACCCTCTGCGAACTGCCGAAGGATGGCGTTCGCGCGCGCAAGATGTGTGCGCGTACGCGCATCAACTGGCTGACCGCTCGCAAGTGTGCGCAGTGTGCTGATCGCAAGCCGCGATGCCGCACTGAGCGCCAACTCGGGATCCGATGGATCTTGTTCGAGCACGATCTCGGCAACCGCACCAGTGAGCGCTGCATCACTCAAGTAGTCGATGGCACCGATGGTCGAAAGCGCGGCAGCCCGCAAAATGCGTCGTTCTTGAAGAATTGCGGGAATCGCGCGCTCCATCGTTGCCAGCGCCGCTGCGTCTGTGCGATCAATCGCGAGATCCAACAGTGCCTGCTCAAAGTGGCGCGTACTTGACTGTTGCCCTTTCGGATCGGCGAGACGCGCTGCAACGATTTTCTGCACCAATGCGCAGCGTTTGGCGTCTTCAACAAGTCCAAGAGCGATGCAACTGACTTGCAAGAGGCGCGCTGGCTCTTCGTAGCCGCGAATCACATCGTGAGTTGTCATGAGTGATGCGCGTTGCTCAAGTTCTGCGATGCGTGTTCGCAGGTACTCGGCGAGCGAGATTTCGCGCGCGGTCGCAGCGTTCAGATCCTTCGGAAAGAACACATCGAGGAATGCTGTATAGGCTGTACCTGTTTGATCTGCAAGCTTCGCTGCGTCAAGTGCAGCGGTGCGTGCGTAGGTCGCGTACCAAAGACTGATACCTGTCGCAGCGAGCAGCGACAGCGTGAGCGCGCAAGACATCGCTGCGACGGCTGGATGTCGCTGCGCAGACAACCACGCGCGGCCAACAAAGCGACGCGGTCGCGCCGTGATCGGACGCTTCTCAAGAAATGCGCGGAGATCCTCGGAAAACGCGGCGACCGTGCGATAGCGCTTCTCTGGATCAATGGCTGTTGCCTTGGCAATGATGCACGCAAGATCGCCGCGCGTTGAGCGATGAGCGTTTGGTGGTGGGCGAAATTCAAGTGTTCCGAGAGCAATCAATACTTTCGCTGGCGACGCATCACACAGTGCCTGTGGAAGCGTTTCGTACACGCATTGGTAGAGCAAGACGCCAAGCGCGCGAACATCAGCGCGTGCATCAGTTGGCGGCAGTGCGCGTCGAATATGCGATGTCGTGTTTGTGGTCGGGCTTGCGTTTTCGTTCGAAAGACGCAGGATTTCTGGCGCGAGATACGCAGGTGTACCGCACGCTGCAAGCGGATCACTCTGATCGACGCCCACGGACGCGATGCCGAAGTCGATGACTTTCGGCTGCCCATCGTGGCCGACCAAAATGTTCGATGGTTTCAGATCGCGATGGATGAAACCAGCCGCATGCGCGTGTGCGACAGCGTCTGCAACATCTGCAATCAACGCGATACGCGCGCGCATTGAAAGCGTGAGTGCCTGAGTGGCAAGGTCGCGCGCATGCTCGACAAGTTCCATGGCGATCCATGCGCGACCTTCCCATTCACCGGCTGCGAAGATTGTTGCGATACCAGGATGACGCAGTGCAGCAAGTGCATTTCGCTCGCGAAGTGCTGCAACCGCATGCACCGTGCGCGTATTGAGATCGATGAGTTTGAGCGCCACCATGCGCTGCGGAACTTGCTGCTTTGCCGACCACACTTCGCCCATGCCACCGGTACCGAGTTGCGCGACAAGTTCAAACTCTCCGACCATGACGCCCGTTTCAAGGGGTGCGCGATTCATTCGTGCGCTCGGTTCGTTCGCGTCGTGTTCTGCAAGACGCGTGAACACCGTTGTGGTTTGTACATCTCGCGTGGCCGCCGCGAGAAGTCGGGTGACAAACACTGCACTTGCGTTGTCGCGTATGCGCAGCGCAGTCAAAGCACGCTCGCGCGCTTCAGGGTCGAGCGTCATCAAATACTCAAACACATCGAAGGTATTGCTCGCATTGCACGACTGCGCATCGCGTGATTCGTGTGTCATGCATCTGGTCCTGTCGTGGATGTATCGGAGTGTGCAGCGACAAGCCATGCGCGCGCAAACGCCACATCACGCTTTGCCTGTGTTGGTGAGATGCCAAGCGCGATGGCAATGTGCTCTGGCGAGATATCGCCAAACATGCGCATTTCTAGCGCTTTTGCTTGCCGCGGATAGCGCTCAGCCAAGCGCGTGAGTGATTCATCGATCGAAAGAATCGCGGCAGGTTCGCGTGGCGCACCTTCCACATCGGTTGGCAGTGCGATAGGGCGATGTCCGTCACCCCGTTTTCCTGCAGACTTGGTTCGTGCGTCATCAACAAGAGCTCTCCGCGCAACCAGCGAAGCAAGTGCAAGCAGGTGTTGTTGATCGTGCACGGGATTGCGATCACTGCGCGCAAGCCGAAGCCAAATTTCGTGTACGAGTGAGGTGGTTCCTGGTGCGGTGGTGCGCGATTCGCTGCGTAATGCACGCGCCGCGATCGCTCGCAACTCGTCGTAGAGACTCGGATCAACCGCGCGTAGTTGGTCGTAGCGCGGTCCTTCGTTTTGCTGTTGATCGTGTTGCGACGCGTGCGTTGCATCGGACGCGTCATGCTCTGGTCTCTTTTCCGTGTCGCGCTTTTCAGGCATCGCAGTAGTGTGGCCGACAGGCGCGAGTTTCGCTTTTCTTCAGCCGCTGCGTTGCGAGGGGATTCGAGGCGCGGAAGTTGAGGATTTTTCAGAACGGATGGTCTGAGCCGCAATTTCTTTCGCTGTAGGGGATGAGTCGTGACTTTCTGTCGTTTGCAGACGGGCGGCTTGTTGTGCCATTGGAAGACCGTGTATTGCACAGAGGTGCAATGAGGAGAAGACGCATGCAGGTTGGATCTTGGAAGTGTGGTGTGTTGGGTGGTTGCCCATCGATCGTGGTCGGATATGCGCCTCGCGCCGATGGGGTTGCGCGGGTGGTGGCGTGTGCAGCAGCGGTGGCTGCGCTTTCGTCTGCGTCCGCGGTGTTCGCGGATGAAACGACCGATGGCGGTCCGGTCGGCGGCACTGCCGAACTCGGACAGGGAATCTATATCGGTACCGATATCGGCGTGTCGTTTGTCTCGGATGTGAAGATCAAAGACTATGTGCCGACACCTGGCTCACTTGAGTTCGGCACAGCAGGCGTCAAGGCGGATGTAGACGCTGGTGTTGCGTGGAACATCGACCTCGGATATCGCTTCAACGAAACATTCGCACTCGAACTTGAAAGCGGTTTCTATCGCAACGGTTTCGGCGGGTTCAGCGCTGGCGAGTTCCAAACCGGTATCGGTCTTTCGACACCAATCACGGGTGGCGACGGCAACTTCACGCAGATTCCGATCTTCGTAAACGGCAAGTTCGACATTCCGCTGGTGAAGCGCGAGGCAGGGAGCAGCGGTGGTTTGAATCTGAAGCTCGGCGGCGGCGTCGGTGTCGTGCATGTCGGCGCAGATCTCAGCGATATCCAAGCTGTTGGTGTTCCTGGCGTCACCGCCGCAGTCGATGGCGGTAGTTGGGAATTCGGCGGGCAGTTCATCGCTGGCCTCGGTTGGCAACTCACATCTGCGATCGAAATCGGGCTTGAGTACCGACTGATGGCTGTGACGGGCGCGAACCTCGGGCTCGCGAGTTTCAATACGCCACTTCTCGAACCGATTGCAGATATCGAGACAGACTCGATTCTCACGCAAGCGGTGCAGGCGCGAATCTCGTTCAAGTTCTGATTCGCTGCGCAGCGTGATCGCTGTGGCGCGTCGAACACAATCTTGGTGAGCATGACGGGCGGCGCGTGTCCTGCACGCGCCGTCCGTGTGTTGCTTCGTGTTGCTTGCTGTTCTGTGTCGGCTTGTCACCGAATGTCGAGCGTCGTGTTTCGCAGCAAGATGTCGGCGTCGTAGAGCTTCACGATTTCGAAGCCGGGCAGCATGTCGAGGAGGGCCTCGAGTTTCGGGGCACCTTCGAAGAGTTCGTCGTTCGAATACTCGGTGTAGAGGAACCGCGTGCGCGCAAGCGTCGCGCGGCCGCCCGCGACGAGGTCGGCCTCGGCGCCCTGCGTGTCGGCCCAAATGAAGTCGATGGTGCCGGGCTCGTGCTTCTGCGACCAAGTGTCGAGTGTGCGGACCTCGACGCGGATCGTGCGGTTGAACTTGCACCACGGCCACTTCTCTGTGTGCGTCTTCGGTGCGCGCAGCGAGCCGGACTGGTCCCAGCCCTTCGGGTACTCGGCCTTGAGGTCGGGTGTTGCGTCGGGCGGCGGTCTGCGACCGTCTTGCGGAAGGCCTCGGCCGCACGCGGGTCCGGCTCGAACGCGTGCAGCCGCGCGGTCGGGAACGCACGCAGGAGCAGTTGCGTGTGCTGTCCGTGGTTGGCGCCGATCTCGAGGATGAGCTGCGGCGACGGCCCGATCAGCCGCTGCAGGAGTGCTGCGTTGATCGGTTCCGGTGAGATCGGCGGCAGTGGGCGGGGCATGGTTGGGAGCGGTGCGAGGTGCGTGCGACACCTTCGCGCACGCTCCCGTGCATCGGCCGGATCGGGGTAGGGTCATGAGGCCCGGGGAGGGCGCACGGAGAGTGCACCGAACGCGCGCGGAAGGAGCACCGAACCGTTACGGACACGCGCCCCACATGCCGAGGACTTGCGCGAGATCTGCGCCGTCGACGGTGCCATCGTCGTTGGTGTCGGCGCGCGGATAGTCCTTCGGATTGGTGCCCCAACGACCAAGGACGATTGCGAGATCGACGCCGTCGACCACTGTGTTTTCATCGATGTCGCCGGGGCAGAGAGGTGCGCACGCGGGGAAGCCTCCGTCGGTGTTGCCGAGCGTGGGGCTGGAGGCGGATGCACCGGTCTGCACGTGGACACCGATCTGACATTGGAATTGGCTTGCGCTCTCATCGATGAGCGTTGTCGTGCCGGCTGGCTCGTTGAACTTGAGGAGGAGTTGTGTGCTTGCGTCAGCGGTGACTTCACATTCGTATGGCGGCGTGAAGTCGGAGGTGTAGCGCGCGCCGGAACTCACTCGAATCCAATCAAGGTCGCCGAGGAAGGATGCGCGATCGGTGCCAAACTGCTGCCGAAACATCCCGATCGACATCCACGAGTCAGCCGCATCGCCATAGCAGCTGTTGAAAGTCCTCGAGGCGCGAAGCAATCCGTCGATGTAAAACTTCAACAGGCTGCCTTCGTGCACATATGCCACATGGATCCACTGACCTTCTGGGACTGCGCCGAGGTTGCCCGTGACATTGCCTGAGGATCCCGCGCATCCGCTGGCGAGATAGTCGCCGTTGGGGCCGAGCTGAAGGTTCTTATCCTCGGTGCCAATGCGTTGCTCCCAAATGATGGAGCCGCGCGGGCTACCAGCAAGAAACCGAATACGCGCCTCGTAGGTGAAATCACCTTGGGCGAACACCGTGTTCCCGAGAATCCGAATGGTGTCACTCGTCTGATCAAACCGCGCGTAGCCGCTGTTCTGGGCGTGTGCGCTTGTGACCAAAACTGCAGCACCGAGCGCGGCCGCTTGAATCGTTGCCATCCGTTGCATTTTCATTGACTCCACTACAGCAGCGTGTGCCGCGCGCTCAGCCGGGGAAACGAACCGACTCGTGCGCGAAGCGAACTGTGCGGTAGTCGAGAGAGGCGCGGCGTTCGTGCCATGCCACGCAAGCCCCGCGATTCCGACAAAGAGCGCTGCGAACATGGAGAGCGCGACGCGACGCGCGTGCGGGCGCGTGCGCGATTGCACCTGGTCATCTGCCGCGAGCGCGCGTCGCAAACGCCGCAATCGCAGCGGGTTGAGTCGCGTTTCACTCGCGTGCGTCATGGCCGTCATCGAAGAGAATCGCGTCGAGTTCTCGGGCGCGTTCCGTTGGATCGGGGAACTCTTCCGTCAAGATCGCATCGATTTCGGCGCGCAGGCGACGCAGCACGGTGCGAGTCATCGACGGTGCGGAGAGCGCAGAAATCCCAAGTTCGCGCTCGAGTTCTGGGTACGGCCGTCCATCCAAGATGTGCCGTGTGAACAAGCGCCACGCTTCCGGACGACCCTCGCGCGCGTACTGCTCACTCACGCGGTCGCACGCTGCCTGTAGGACGCCGTCGCGCCATGCAATTTCGAGCGCACGCCACGGCGCAGGCTCTACCTGTCCAGTCGGTTGTGCGATTTCCGGGGCGCGGCGCGCGCGACGCTCTTCCGCAATGCGCTCATGCGCGTAGAGCAGAAGCCCGTTCACAAGCCAACGCCGCAACGAAACACGCGGTTGGACGGCGAGCCAGCGCGCGAGGTAGTCGTCGCGCTGCGCGAAGCGTGACGCGAGGAACCCATTGACGAGATCTTCGGCGGGTGCAATACCGCGCAGGCTTGATTGACGCGCGTAGAGAAGTAGTGGCTCGTACGCGCGCTCCATGACATGTCGTGCGGCACCGAGGTGGTCGCCTTGCGCGATCGTCTCTGCGATGTGGGTACGGTGGGTCGATGGGAAATTGTCGAGAAGCGCCACGGTGCGGAAGATAGAAACCTCTGTCGCGTTCATGCCATCATGCATGCAAACTTCAGGCGAATCGCGACGCGATGCATGCAATTCGACTATTTCGTCTCGAAAGTCCCGTCTTCAAGTCTGTACAGGCCGAGCACGAAACCGGCGGTCTCGATCAACTCCACGCGCAACAGCCCGCGAAAGGTCCCGAACCGCGTGAGATGTAATCCGCGCATCGAGAGTGGCTCGCGCATGGTGATGTCGATCGCGTCGAATGGCGTTGGAGGAACTCCGATGCAGCAGCCATCCCAGCGATTCAATGTCAAGAGCAAGTTCTTTGCGAACGACACACGTATGGCGCTCGAGTAGTAGCCAGAAATTTCGATGTACGTGCCGTCGAGAAGTCGTACCCATGGCGGTGGTGTCTTTGCTCCGCGCGCTGGATCGATGTATTCGGATGCCGATG
This sequence comes from Limnohabitans sp., assembly GCA_030054275.1. GTDB lineage: Bacteria > Planctomycetota > Phycisphaerae > Phycisphaerales > SM1A02 > QWPT01. The sequence continues at coordinate 34,458 of JASGCF010000001.1, forward strand.
TGAGTAGCTCCCAAGTGATGACGTATGGGTCGCTGGCGCTTCCATTGCCGCGAACCGTAAAGCGATCGTCGAGTACGAGTGTTCGATCGTCGAGACGTCGAACGACATCGGACGGCGCGCGCGAGTCAACCTTCAATGGTCGATCAGTGACCAGAATTGCGAGCGGGTCCATCGACGGCGTTGCTGCGAGCGTCGCAGCGGGCGCAACGATCACGCCATCCTCACCAAGCAAGTCGATTTCAGGTTCAGGTTTCGCAACAAACTCCGCTGGCGACGGCGACGGCGGAGGCGGCTCGACGACACTTTCGCCTTTGATCGGCGCTGCGTGATCGACCACGAGTGCGCGAGGCGAGAGCACGAACCACGCGCCTGCAAAAACAAGCAGCATGAGCGCGAGCCAAAAAGCGCGCATTAGCCGCGTACTCCTCTGAGGAGTGCACGCGTTGAGGCGCCGAGGTGCGATTCGAGTTCGCGCCCGTGCGACCTACCAAGCGTCGCAGCCAAAATTGCGTCACGCACACATGCCATCGGAAGTTCTTGCTCAAGGAATGGATCGGGTAGCTCACCGATGAGTACCGGATCAAAGCCGCGTGGTACATCGACGCGTCCATGGGAGCCACGCACCAGTGACGCGTCGAGCGGAATGACATCGAGCGTTGTTCGGAACCCGAGCTTGCGCAGAAGCAATTTGCGCATGGCACGACCCTTCGGCCAAACCAGCTTTGGATCGAAGAAGAGTTCACACGGGTCGTAGCCTGGCTTTCGATGAATGTCGACAGTGCGCGCAAAGTCAGGTGCGAGGCGATCGTCTTGCCACCATCCGTAGGCGAACCACCGATCGACCGCGCTGACGCAGACAATGTCGCCCGCACGCGCATGCTGAAGGCCGACGGCCGCTCGCGCATCACCAGAAAGTGTGCGTTCAACACCGTCGGTCTTGGCCAGAATCGACTCGACCGCCGCAAGATCAGCCGAGTCGCGAACAGAAACGTGTGCCACCTGATGGTCGGCGACGGCGAACGCCTTACTGTGTTCGAGGTCGAGCACCTCCAATCCATCTTCGAGACGCACGGCGAGATAGCCAGCATCGCGCAGCACGCGATTGAGCCAAACTGCATCGCGCACGGGCACGATGCCGTATTCGCTGACGATGAGCGGACGCACGCCAGCCTTTGCGCATCGGTCGAGCAGAAAACCGACAACGCGATCGATTTCGCGCAGTTCGTCGCGGATCGACGGATGCGCTGGGCCAACCTTTTGAAGCGCGTAGTCGAGATGCGGCAGATACACGAGTACAAGATCGTGTGCCGCGCGCTCGACAAACTCTGCTGCCGCGAGAGCGATCCAATCGGTGGACTCGATGTCCGCAGTCGGACCCCAGAACTTGAACAGCGGAAATCGCCCGAGACGCGCTTGGAGTTCGTCGCGCAAGCCGCTCGGATTGGTGAGGCAATCAGGGATCTTGCGTCCGTCTGCTTTGTAGATCGGTCGCGGCGTCACCATAGCGTTGGTTGATGCGTGCATCGCATACCACCAGAACGCGTTGGCGCAGGTAAAGCGTGGATCGATACGTCGTGCTGTCTCCCACACCTTCTCGCCGGTGACCAACCGATTCGACTGCTTCCAAAACTGCACTTCGCCAAGCGATCGATCGTGCCAACCGTTTCCGACGATGCCATGTTCGCTCGGTGAGAGTCCGGTGAGCATGGTCGACTGAGAGGTGCAGGTCACAGCAGGAAGCGGTGGGCGAAGCGTGCGCACGCCACCAACCTTGCGCGCAAAGTCGCGGAGGCGAGGTGTTGCGTCGCCGATGAGGTTCGGCGAGAGCGCGACGACATTGAGAACGCAGGTGCGTTGAGCCACATGCGGATGGTACGAACTGAAAGGCTCCGCGCGCGCCGGACAGACGCACGCGGAGCCCGGAGGAGAAAGTCGTCGACTGTCGATTCACGGGAGCGGCATCGGGGCGAACAGAATCCGAGTTTCGTCGTGGATGCCGTTTCGGAAGACCATGGCGGCGCTGAGGTCCGAATTGAGATAGACCTTCCAGTGATCGGTTCCATCGCGGAATCCGAACTCGGTCACGCCGGCGGTCATGGCGTAATGGGCGACTTCGTCGCGTGCACCTTCGATGCGCACACGTGTTCCCGCTGCAATGCTGCGATCGCTTGGTGCTTCAGCACTGCCGTCGATGGTGAGCGCGAGCGTTGCGTAGCCCGACCAATCGGGAAGTACACGGTCATTGGGTGACTCAAACTCGCAGCCAAACCACTGCAGATCGTCTGCGACCTCGCCGGCGACCTTCAGGAAGAACAACTCGTGACACTCAATCTTCGTGATGAACCGTTCGCCCGTGTCGACGCGCTCATCCTCGTCGCGACTGGTCGAAGCACGATCGCGGATCCGCTCGATATCCATCGGGTAGTACGGACCAGTGCAATCGAACTGCAAGTACACACGGTCGGGAAACAGTGGGTTACAGAAGGTGCAGGCTTTGAGTGTGCGTCCTTCGACAGACCAATCGACCGCGCCGCATGGTCGATACCCGTCTGGCAAACTGCTCCATGGCGCATCAAGTAACCGCTTGACGAGTGTGAGACACGCCTCGATACCCATCGAAATGGCGAGTGGACCGACTGTTTGGCAGGCTGGAGCAGTGGTCATGCATACGACACCAACGGACGCGAGTGCAAGTGCTGCGACGCGCCGATTCGCCCATCGACTCGGGCGCGGTGTGAGACGGCCTTTGTTGTCGGTTGCATGTTTCGTACCGCCATGTGACATCCTCGCGAACATGGTCGCGTCCTTTCCCGGGCTCTCCCGGAGTGCTGGTTGCCCTAGCGCGGTGCCAAGGCCGATCTGCGCATCATGCGCAGCACTTTTTGGCGACTCAAAAGTTCAGGCACATTTGCGGAGAGATTTTCAACTTCCCGCAATCACACGCTGCCATCGTCGTGTGATGCCGAAGAGGACGGCGCAAACAAGTGCTGCGAGCCAATGCCCGCCGGTGGCAAGCGCCATCGCGTCGACAAGTGCGAGGCAGGCGATGAGCATCCCGATCGCGTCGGGTGTACGCGCCGGCTCGTGGCGGAGGATCCGCGTGGCACGAAGCGCAGTGAACGCGAGGAAGATTGCGATGATGATGGCGGCGCCGGGATTGGCCGAAAGATCCGTGTAGCCGAGATCGCGATCGCGATGAAGGAGCGCTGCCTTTCCCAAGAAGAACACCGCGAGCAGCGCGGCGACAGCTCCGAACGGAATGAGTGCGCGCCATCGATGGCGGAGGGCGCGACGCTCGCGTTCGATGATGCGCCGCTCTGGCTCGGAGCTGCGATGCCCGCATTCGCCGCAACTCGCGAAGCCGCCAACCATCAGTTGCCCGCAGGCAGGGCATGGGTGCGGCGCGTTTGTGTCCCGCGCGAACTGCGCGTCGTCGTCACGCAGCGCGATCTCGTTCCGCGCGAGGAGCGAAAGTCCAAGCGTCCATGCCGCAAGTGCGATCGGCAGCAGGATGGCGCCGCGAGTGGCGAGCGTGGCGAACTCGCCTCGAGCAAACGCAAGCATGGGAATCAGCGACGCAAGCGCGCGACAGAGTGCAAGGAGCAGAGTGCTTGCGATCGACTTCGTATGAAAGCGGTCGTAGATGACGATTGCGGCGGCAAGAAGCGCAGTCGCGATAACGACCGAAACGCCCGTGCTTGTGACGAACGCAAGCGCGATCGACGCAGCGAGCAGCGCGAAACCCACCGCGAATGCAGTGCGCCGCCCGACGCGTCCGCTTGGAATTGGCCGCGCGGGGCGTTCGCGCGCGTCGATCTCGGCGTCAAATGCATCGTTCAAGATCATCCCGCCGACATACGCAAGCATCGGGATCACAAGTGGGCCGAGTATCTGCGCGGTATGGAGCGGCGTACTGAACGGATCGACAGGCCCGTCCGGACCTGGGTGCGAAACGAACCCGCCGAACCAAGTCACGATGCCACGCTCGGCCGCATGCTCGATCGCGAAGGCACACGATCCGATCGTTGCGCCAGCGATCGCATTGGAAAGCACCGTCGGCAGATTTGA
>JASGCF010000154.1 GCA_030054275.1 Limnohabitans sp.
CAGAGCACTTTGACAGAGTTGCGACAAACGCTCGGCTGCCGTTGGGCTGCGTTGCGAGTTGATTCATACGCAGCCCAATTGCTTGAAGTCGAGGTTGGCACCGTGTTCTTTGACTCCGCGATTGCGGTAGAACAATCCATCGCGCGTGAAGACGATGCGCGCCTCGCGGATCATGTGCTTGCAGAATTGGGTGAGATGGGTCGGTCTGTGGTGATCGGAACAGATTTGGCCGTCGCGCCAGTCGGTTGTGATCATGGATCGTTTGGCCTGCTCGCTGCGGGTACTCGTTTAGGCGGCGATGGAGCGATGTCAAACTGTGAGCGCACGCTCGTTGAAACTGCGGCAAGTCATTTGTCGGTGTTTCTTGATAACGCGCGTTTGTACAGCGATTTAGATCGCATGTTCATTGGCGCGCTCTCTGCGATTGTGACGGCGATCGACGAGGTCGATCCTTACACCCATGGCCACTCGCGACGAGTTGCGTTGCTCTCATGGCAGATTGCGAATGCTGCAGGATTCTCAGAGCGCGAAGCACGCGATGTCTACATCGCTGGACTCGTCCACGATGTTGGAAAGATCGGAATCCAAGATGCGGTTCTCTTGAAGTCAGGAAAGTTGACCGACGAAGAGTTCGCGCAAATCAAGCAGCACCCAGAAATTGGTTGGCGCATCTTGCGTGGGATTCCGCGCTTCGAGCGAGTGCTTGAGGGTGTGCGATTTCACCACGAGCGCTTTGATGGTGAGGGCTATCCACATGGCTTGCGTGGCACAGAGATCCCGATTGCTGCACGGATTTTGAGCATCGCAGACACCTTTGATGCGATGAGTTCCAATCGTGTTTATCGACAAGCGCGCTCACGCGCAGATGTACTGGCTGAGATGTCTCGGTTGGCGAATGTGCAGTTTGACGCGCAATTGCTCGCGCATTTCTTTCGAGTGGATTTGTCGGCCTACGACGCTCTCCTCGCAGATGGTGTCAAGAGCGACGAGACATCCGACCTTCCAATCTTGCACGCGAGCGAGACAAAGTTTCGCCTCAAGAAGCCCGTTCCAAGAACTTTCCGCTTTCCACCGCAACTCGAGTCGGGAGAAGCAGCGTGAAGATTTCGTGGGAAGACCATGGTTCTGTTGCGCTCGTGATCGCCAGCGGCGAGTGCACAGGCGATGGCGCAGACACCATGCGTCGGAGTGTGAGCGAACGACTTGCGCACGGTGCCAAGAGCATCATTCTTGATTTTGCGAATGTCACGCTTGCGGATAGCGCTGCGCTTGAATGTCTCTTGTGGATCGGCGATGAAACGGTTCGACTTGGTGGTGCGCTGCGCGTTGTTGCACCACAGCATGCGGTGCGTGAAGCGCTTCGACTCACGCGGCTTGAGCCACAGTTCGTATACGCGGACACTGTTGAACTTGCTGCGAGGAGTCTTCGCTCATGAGTGCACTTCCGCGTCATCAAGCGATTGTGGACCGACTACCACGACTGCAGCTTGGCGAGATGTTGGTCGCGCGCGGACGCATCACTCCAAAGCAACTCGCAGACGCTCTCGAACATCAGCGTGAGAAAGGCCATCGCAAACTTCTCGGCGAAACTCTCGTTGAACTGGGCTTTGTCACAGATCACGATGTGATGGAAGCCGTCGCAGAGAGTTACGGTATTCCGTTTGCTCGCGACATCGCACGCATTGCCGACCCGAAAGTCGCGGAACTTCTTCCGCGTGAATACTTGCTCGATCATGCTGTTTTGCCGCTCTTTCGAGTACGGAACACACTGACCGTTGCCGTTGCAGAGCCAGCGAATCTCTATCTCTTTGAAGAAGTGGCGCGTCGTACTTCGTGTCGCGTGCAAATTGTCGCCACCACAGCAAGTGAGATTCGTACGGCGCTTGAGGCGTATGTTCCGGCAGCGAATGTGTTCGTGATCAACGACATCGTGGGGGATGTCGATGAACAGACGCTGAGTGTTGTTGAGCGCGAAGTGGAGCAGATCGAAGATCTGCGCGATTTGGCTGGATATTCGCCAGTTGTGAAGACGGTGAACTGGCTGCTCTGGAGCGCAGTACATGAAGGTGCGAGCGATATTCATATTGAGCCAGGAGATCGCAGGCTTCGCGTTCGATTCCGGATCGATGGTCGATTGTTCGAGAAAGTCGACCCGCCATGGAGAATGGCAGCTGCGATCTCGAGCCGTATCAAAATTATGGCGGGACTCGATATCTCCGAGCGTCGACTACCACAGGACGGTGACATCCATGTGATGTTGGAAGGTCGGCCAATCGACCTTCGCGTTTCGACGATGCCAGGAAGGCACGGCGAAAAGGTCGTCATTCGTGTCATTGATAGTCGCGCATCATTGGTGCCACTCGAACGGCTTGGCATGGGGGCTGAGCTGCTCACGCGGTGGCGCGATGTGCTTGCGCGTCCGAACGGGATTGCGCTTGTCACGGGACCGACAGGCAGCGGAAAGTCAACAACGCTGTACTCGGCGCTCGCGAGTATGAGTAGTCCGGACCGCAATATTTCGACGGTTGAAGACCCAATCGAAGCAACGCTTCCGGGCGCGAATCAATTTCAGGTGAATGACAAGGCGGGATTCACCTTCGCGACGGCACTGCGTTCACTGTTGCGCCAAGATCCTGATGTCATCATGGTCGGTGAAATTCGTGATGCGGAAACCGCTGCAACGGCTGTGCAAGCTGCGCTGACGGGACACCTTGTTTTCTCGACGCTTCATACCAATGACGCAGTGAGTGCCGTGACGCGATTGGTCAACATTGGAATCGAGCCATATCTCGTGGCTGCAGTGGTGCGCGGAGTGTTGGCGCAACGCTTGGTTCGTCGCATTTGCCCGCACTGCCGTGAATCCGCAGTACCAGAGCAACATGTTGTGACTGCGATGGACGGAGAGTTTGGTTGTGTCACAACGCAGACCGATCCGCAGTTTGCGCGTGGTGCGGGCTGCGCTCGTTGCCGTGGAAGTGGATTCGCAGGACGGATTGGCGTCTTTGAACTTCTTGTGCCAGATGATGTGTTCTCCGCAGCGATCGCGCGCGGGGCCACTTTGCAGGAGTTGGCACAGGTTGCGCGCACAAGTGGTCATCGCACCATGCGTGCAGACGGATTTGCCAAGGTGCGCGAGGGTCTCACCACATTCGAGGAGGTCGTGCTCGCGACAGCGTCGTGAGTTGTTTGCCATGACCGCACGCACGCAATCAACTTCACCTGCATCGGGACGCACGGATTTCCTCGCGGCTGGGCGAGGAGATGCGAAGCGGACGCCGCTGTCTTCTGCTGGAAATGCAAGCGCTTCGGAGGTGCGTGGCTCGTTTGCGTTTCGCGCGCTTGATTCGGAGGGTCGCGAGAGTTCCGGTGTGGTGAGCGCAGCGTCTGCCGAGGAAGTCGCGCGCAAGCTTCGCTCCGAAGGAAAGACAATTCTTGCAATTGGTCGCGATGCTGCGATTTCATCGCGTGGAAAGTCGGATGTCGCAACGCGCGCGAGTGGTGCGCGTCGAAGTGATCTTGCTGCGTTGTGTCGACACCTCGGCACCATGACGGAGGCGGGGGTGCCGATCTCTGAAGCACTCGCGACTGCGGCGAACGAAGGCGTTCGAGCAGAGTTTCGCCCATTTGTTGAGGCACTGGCTACGGAAGTTGAGTCTGGCGTACCCTTGTCCGTAGCGTTTGCGCGGCGCGGCCGCGATGTACCAACCATCGTGGTGGCGCTCACGCGTGCAGCAGAATCGACGGGACAACTTGGACCGCTTCTCTTGCGCGCAGCGGAACACTTACGAAAGAGCGATCGACTGGCAAAGCAGCTTCGCGCTGCTGCGAGTTACCCTTTCTTCATGCTCGGCGCTGGTGCTGTGATCGTCGTAGCGCTGCTTGCCTTCGTTTTGCCGCGTTTTGCGCGGATCTATGCAGACCGCGGTGCGGAACTTCCATGGCCGACGCGCTTTTTACTCGCCGCAAGCGACGGCGTTCGCAACCATGCGCTGGAACTAGGGCTTGGTGCGGCTGTCTGCGGGTGTGCGGTGTACTTCTTCGCGCGATCGGAGGCGTGGGCTGCGTTTCTCGATCGCGTTCGCTTTGGGCTGCCCGTGGTTGGTCGCCTCGCGCGCATCGCATTCGTTGCTGTCTCGTGTCGCACTTTGGCGACACTTCTCGCGAGCGGCATCCATTTGCTTGACGCCATCGCGATTTGCCGTGGATTGTCACGGAGTCCGCGCGCTGAGCGATTCTGGCTTGCCATTGATGCGAGGCTCCGCGACGGTGGATCGTTCGTCGAGGCGCTGCGTGAAGAGTCACTCTTACCCCCAACAGTGGTGTCGATGGTGGCCGCCGGTGAACGCACTGGACGATTACCCGAAGTACTTGCACGCGCAGCAGATTTCGCAGAGGAAGACCTCGAAAGCGCGCTCAAGCAGGCGACGAGTTTGTTGGAACCGGCCTTGATTCTGTTGTTTGGATCGATCTTGGGCGCGGTGGCGATCGCGTTGCTGCTGCCGCTCTTCTCGGTTGCCAAAGTGGTCGCTGGCTAAGTTTGTCCAGAGAAATGCGAACGGGGCGTTCGCCTCCGAATCGTGCACACCACGCAACGCAAAGCCGCTGTATGCTCCCGCGGTCGTCATGGAAGACGACAGAAGGGACCTTTATGACGCGCAAGGATGGTGCGACAGTCTCTCAGGACATCACGGCTTCGAACGCAGGAACAGCCGTCAATCAAGTCACTCATGTCACCGTCGTTCGGGAAATCACGCGGGAACTCACGCGTCGTGAGCGGCTTGTGCTGATGTTGCGATACACCGAAGAACTCACGGTGCACGAGATTGCAGCGGTGCTCGAGATCGCTGTCACCGAAGTCGAGCGCATGCTTGAAAGTATCACCGAGCGGGTGCGTCGACGCCTGAATCCGGTGTACTCGCGACCGACACCGCGATTGGCGTAAGGCCAAATCGCGCTGCGTCGACTGCATCAGCCCCACTGTGCCAACAGGAGCGAGAGATCTGCAGCGCCGACGGCTCCGCTCGCATCGATGTCGCCGATACCGGCATTCCCCCAGTTTGCGAGTAAGAGCGAGAGATCTGCAGCGCCGACTGCTCCGTCGCAATCAAGATCGGCTGTCGCACACGATTGCGTTGTGACAGTGCATTCCAAAGTTGCGTCACCGATTCCAGTAGCCACAACAAGCGGATTCTCGCGGCAATAGAACTGCGGGTAGTTCCCGCCTTGCTGTACGACTTTGGTGAGTGAAGTGATGCTGAGTCGTAACTTGCCTGCGTTGGCTGCGCTGCGCAAGAATTCCTGCACATCCGTCCGCGCAACATCAAGTTCGAATCGCATGATTGATCCCTCTGGAACGAAGGATCCAGGCTTCATGCCGTCGATCACACCAACAGCAAACGGCGTGGGCGTCCAACGCTCGCGTACCGAGTTGGACACATCAACCCACGCACCTTGTGCGTTCTGTCCAAGCGCGAAGGCATTCCGCACACTGGGGTTCAAACTATTGAGCGATGCGATCGTGAAAGGACTTGTTTCAAGCCAAGTGTTGAGTGAGAACCCGTTGCGAAATCCGGTTCCGTACAACTCGATGGGCTGACCGAGATCTTCATCTTCGGTCGCCTCGGGATCTGCAGCGGGCAGGAACGCGGTGTACGGATCGATCGTCGGGTCGTACTCCACCACAAAGTCGTTGGCGTAGGTGATGGTGACGGTACAAGATGTGACGGTGTAGGACGATGCGCCGAGCCCAGAGGGAATTTCAGGCGCGAGATTGAAGCCAAGGACAAACTGTCCGTCCCGATTGTCAAAGAGCGCGCTGCCAGGCTCGTTCCCGAATGTAGACGCCGTGATGCGAGAACCAGGTGTCGGATTGAACGGGTAGTTCCAGCGATCGAGTGCGGGTCCTTGGCGCACAACTTGATATGCATCAGCAAACGCGCGAGGAGATACCGCGATTGCGAGCAATGCGGTCGTGACCGCGAGACGATGAGCAAAGGGCTGGAGCAAGTGCAATTTCTTTCGAAGCATGGCGTAGATCTGTGGCAGATGCCCTGCGTCAAGATGCAGAATTGGGTTCGTTCAACATCATGCGGAAGGGACGGAAAGGTAGGCGATTCGCTGAAAAACCTCGTGAAATCACTCGAAGATCTCTTTGCTTTCGCAACTGAAGTTGATTCTCGCGCGTTTTCGGGCGTATGCCTGAGTTGCGCGAGCCTCCGCGGGCGTGAGGGCGTGCTAAAGTCGGCACCCTTTGCGAGGTCGCGGCACGCGGGCATTTGCAGCCTCCGCTCACTTCCACTCGTCCCAGTCCTATGCCGTCGTTGACAACAACCGTCCCCTCAATCACTTCAAGTTCGTCGCGACAAGGGCGTGTGGCTCGCTGTCCGTTGCGCGGTCTTGCAGAGTTCGCCGGATTTACGCTTGTTGAGTTACTGGTGGTGCTTGCAATCCTCGCGTTGCTCCTTGCAATACTTCTGCCTGTCTTGTCGCGGCTTCGCACAGCAAGTACGCGCGCACGAGAAATCGCAGCGGCGCGTGAACTGGTGAGCGCGTGGAATCAATACGCCCAAGACTCGAATGGTGTCGTTCTTCCGGGCTACCGCTCGGGATTACCTGCGTACGACGAGCATCGTGACCCGATCGCTGCGCAGACGATCGGGGTCACAGCGAATCGCTGGGTCTGGCGTCTGGCGCCGTATCTTGGTCACAACTTTGGTGCAATGTATTTGGGCGAACACGAGCGATTGCTTCGTGAGCTTGAAACCACCGACACTTCGAACTACCTCTATCAGACGAGCGTGTTTCCAAGCCTTGGTTTGAACAGCGTCTGGGTTGGCGGCGATGAGAATTTTGGCGGTTTCAGCAGCGCATTCATCAACTTGTACGGCAAGTTCTATGTGACGCGCCTCTCTGAGATTCAAAGGCCCTCGTCACTTTTGGTCTTCGCAAGTGCACGCGGTCAAGACGCCTCACCAGGTGGAACAGGGGATGTGGTCGAGGGCTACTTCCGTATCCGTTCGCCGTTTTTCGATACGCGAACTTGGGCATCGCTCTATGCCGACGAAGATCCCGCATCATGGGGAAATCTCAGTCGCCGCAACGGTGGCGATGTCGTCGTGGGATATGCGGATGGCCACGCAGAGGCGCAGTCGCCGGAATCGCTCGATGACATGCGCCTGTGGTCCAACGGAGCGACCTCGCGCGATTGGACGCTTACACCGGGCGGCGGTTGAACGCACTTCCAGCGTGAGACTTTCGTTGGCAGATTCGCGCAACACCATGAGAAAGTGGAACCGCGGCCGCGAGTGCACACGCGACAGTTCCCGCCGCATTCAAGGGGTTGGTTGTGCCAAGCCACATGGGCGCATGCGCTGACGCGAGATACGCAGCGATCGCAATGGGCATTGCAATGACGATTGACAGCAGCATTTGACCGCGCACAGATCTTGCAAATGGCGCGGCTGCGAGGGCAGGGCATGCGACAAGTGCGATCACAAGCACGCTGCCAACTGCTTCAAACGCAGCAACAATCGCAACAGTGGTTGCGATGACGCGCGTGTCATCGGTCCAGCGTGGTGCCGCGCCTGAAACACGCGCAAATGATGGATCGAACGCGCGTATCGCAAATTCCTTCGCGAAGATCACGCTCGCAAGACCAGCAAGCATCGCGGCAGCAGTCAGTGTCCAAATCGGACGGGGAAGCGCTGTCA
>JASGCF010000155.1 GCA_030054275.1 Limnohabitans sp.
CGATCCTGCGTGGCTCGCGAAGACCTACGGCGAGAATGTGATCGGCGACAACACGCTCTATGACCCCGACGGATACTGGTTTGGCGCGGCGCTTTCTGGTTTCGGCATCGTCTACAACCGCGACAACCTTCGCACGCTTGGTCTTCCTGAACCGACACATTGGGAAGATCTCGCCGATGCGCGACTCGCTGGGCAAGTGACGCTTGTGAACCCAGCGCAATCGGGCTCGGTCACGACTGCGCTCGAAGCGATCATCCAAAGACTCGGTTGGAAGAAGGGCTGGCAGATCATTCAGCGGATGAGTGCGAACGCGCGGAGCGTTGCTTCAAGCGCTCCGAAAGTGCCACTGGATGTGAGCGCTGGCGACAGCGCCGCCGGTCCGTGCATCGATTTCTACGGTCGCTACCAAGCGCAAGCGATTCGCGACGCGGGCGATGATGATCGTCTCGGCTACATCGACCCGAAGGGCGAAACCGTGATCGACCCCGATCCGATTGCGCTTCTTTCCAACGCGCCAAATCGCGAAACCGCAGAGCGCTTCATTCGCTTCGCACTTTCCGACGAAGGCCAAGCGCTCTGGCAATTCCGCGCGGCAAAGCGCAAGGATGGCGAATTCGGCCAAAAGTTAGGCCCCGAGCGCTTCGAACTTCGCCGCATGCCGATTCGCCGCGATTTCATCGCGCGCGAACGCGCGAACTTCATCGACGATGTCGATCCGTTCACGCTCGCAAGTGCCGTGCCCGATCAAGATCGCAACGCGCGCGCGTTCATCGCGCCGCTTTTTAGCGCGATGTGCGCCGATCGTCGCGACGAACTCGATCGCGCGTGGCGCGCGATTCGCACGCACCCCGCATATCCACGAGATCGCGCACTGGTGACTGCAGACGATGTCACCGATCCAACGCTGAAGGCGATGCTTGAGAAGTTCGACGCGATGCCTGTCGTCGCAGGCCCAGATGGAACGCAATACGACATCGCCACGCGTGAAGGCCGCGCTGCGGTGCGCGATGGCTACCTCAAGGGAAAGTGGAAAGACTCGGGACTTTGGCCAGAAGGAGCATCAAGCGCAGACGAATTGCGCCGACTTTTCGGTCGTTTCTACTCAGCGCAGTATGCGGCCATCGCGGCTGCGCGCGCGGGTGAAGCATGAACTGCGCGGTGGCGATTCTGTCGGTTGGCGATGAACTCGTGCTCGGTCAAATCGAGGACACAAACGCGTCGTGGCTTTCGCGCGCGTTGCAATCGATCGGTCGCACACCGGGCGAGCGTCGTACGGTTGGAGATGATCGCGCAAGGCTTGCCGACGCATTGCGAACACTTGCCTCAACGCACGCCGCGGTGATTGTGACGGGCGGCCTCGGGCCGACGCTCGACGACCTCACGCGCGAGGCGCTGCTCGATGTGGTGTCGCCGGGCGCTGTGCTTGTTGAAGATGAAGCAGGCGTCGAGCATTTGCGCGGTTGGTTCGAGAAGCGGGGGCGTCCGATGCCCGCATCGAACTTGCGGCAAGCGATGCGTCCGCCGAACGCGCGACTCCTCGCGAACCCGCACGGCACCGCGCCTGGGATCGCGGCGCGTGCGACCTTCGATGCGCATGTGTGTGAGATCTTCTGCCTCCCCGGCCCGCCGAACGAGATGAAGCCGATGTTCGACAACCTCGTCGCGCCTGTCCTGCGCGACGACGCGAATGTGGTGGCGACAGCGGCGCTGCATTCGATTGGTCTCGGTGAAAGCACACTCGCGGAGCGCCTTGGCGAGTTGATGGAACGCGGTCGCGAACCGTCAGTCGGCACCACCGCCAGCGACGGCATCGTGTCGATTCGCGTGCGCGCAACGGGGCCTCGCAACGCGGCGCAGGCAGCACTCGAAGCCACGATCGCCGAGTGCCTCTCGCGCACGGGCAACATCGTCTACGGCCGCGACGGCGAGCCGCTTGCTGCGGTCGTCGGCCGCATGCTCGCGGAGCGCAACCTCACGCTTTCGACCGCGGAAAGTTGCACGGGCGGCATGCTCGGCTCGTTCATCACCGATGTCGCCGGATCAAGCGCGTGGTACATGGGTGGCGCCGTCACCTACGCGAACGAGCGCAAGATCGCGGATCTCGGCGTGCCCGCCGCAACGATTGAAACACACGGCGCTGTGAGCCATGAGACTGCGATCGCGATGGCACGCGGCGCACTCGCGCGCTTCAACACGCATCTCGCCATTGCGACGACGGGCGTCGCTGGCCCTGGCGGCGGCAGCGAAGCAAAGCCCGTGGGCACGGTGTATGTCGCGGTCGCCGCACGCGATGGCGATGTCTTCAGCCGTCGCTTTCATTTCCCCGGTGATCGCACGACGGTGCGTCGCCGCACGGCGCATCTTGCGCTCGCGTGCACGCGCTTTGCGTTGCTCGGCGAAGGAGCGCGCGCGCTTCTTTGGAGCGAAGGGGAGGCTGTGCGTGTCGAACGCGCCTGAGATCGCGTACATCGCGCTTGGCGCAAATCTCGGTGATCGACTTGCGACGCTGCGCGAGGCGGTCGCGCGCATCGACCTTCTCGAAGGCGTGCGCGTGAGGCAACGCTCCCACGCCTACGACACGGCTCCAGTCGGGCCGCCCGATCAGCCGCGCTACTTGAACGCGGTCATCACGGTGGAATCAGCCCTCGGCCCCGAAGCGCTCCTGCGTGAGCTTCTTGCGATCGAAGCCAAACTCGGGCGGACGCGCACTGAGTCACGCTGGACGGCGCGAACGATCGACCTTGATTTGATTCTTTTTGGGAATCTCACACGCTCGGACGGCGACCTTCAGATCCCGCATCCGCGCTTCCGCGAGCGGGCCTTCGTCTTGGTTCCGTTCGCGGAAATCGCTGGTTCTGCGCACGATCCGGTGACGGGGGAACGGGTAGAATCACTCCTTCGCTCTTGTCCGGGTCGCGACGATGTGATTCGGACAGAACCACTCTGAGCCGCAGTCCTCACCTCGTCGGTGAAGTCGGCGAAATGGGCCGAATCGAGAGATCGGCAGCGTCCGCGACCGCGACTCTGGTGCGGAGCCAATCGAGACAGTTGCACATGTAGCACGAGTGTCTTGCAAGATTCGATCACGCAACGCACCGACGACCAACACGGAGACCCTTCACGATGCAGTCCGCGACCCAGTCTTTCACCAATCCTCAGACGCTTGCGCGCGTGATTCTCGCGGCTGGCATTGCAGTCACTTCCGCAGCAACCGGCATGGCGTTCGCGCAAGAAGGCGTGCCAGTCGCAGTTCCGCAAGATGCACCTTCCGGCGACATGCTCGGCGCAGATGAAATGCCGCAGATTGAGATGCCGAAGCCGCCAGATATCGCGAAGGATTTCACCGACGCGAAGAAATCGCCGGACGCGATCAAGGCCGCTGAAGAAGCATTGAAGAAGACGGCGCAGGCATATCGCGATGCGAAGTCGTACACCGACAGCATCTCGATCGCAGTCGACATGATGGGCCAGAAGCAAGAGCAATCGCTCATGGTGATGCGTGGCGGCGGCAACACCCGCATCGACATGGGTCCAAACTCCATCATCAACGCGAACGGCAAGATTTATGTCCTCAGCGCGGATGCGCCAGAGAAGTTCGTCGCTTTCCCCGTCGAAGGCTCGATGCTCGAAACGCTTGAGAAGAATCTCGGTGGCTTCGGTCTGCCGATTCCACGCTGGGTGTTGGACGCGACCGAGCCAAAGGATCTCGCTGCAGAACTCGCTGGCGCGATCATGCCTGGCGCGAAGATCGCTGGATTCGACGCCGATGCTGGAGCAGTGCTTGTGAACGGTGAGGGTGGCAGCATGGCCGTCTTCACCATGGATCCAAAGACGCAGCTCATCAAGGAAGCGCGCGTCAACATGGTTCCACCAGGTGCTCCTGCTGGATTTGCGATTCCGCTCACCATCACCATGATGCCAGTGGTCGCGGACGCGCTCCCAGCGCCGATCGCGTTCGACGAAACTGGAAAGAAGGCAGTTGCTGGTCTTGAGCAACTTGCTCCAGAGCCGATCTCGATTGGTTCCGACGCGCCGGCGTTCTCGCTTGCTGGTCTTGACGGCAAGGTTGTGTCGCTTGCTGATCTCAAGGGCAAGGTTGTTGTGATCGACTTCTGGGCTGAGTGGTGCGGTCCATGCAAGCGCGGCCTTCCGCATGTGAGCGACTTTGCCAAGTGGGCGAAGGAGTCGGGCAAGGCGATCGAGGTCTATGGCATCAACACCATGGAATCGAAGCGCGGCGAAGAGCGCGTGAAGAGCGTTTCTGATTTCTGGACCGCGCAGAAGTTCGTCATGCCGTGCCTTGTCGACATGGATGATGCAGCCATTCGCGCGTACGGATTCAACGGAATCCCAGCAACCGTCGTGATTGGACCAAGCGGCAAGATTGCAGCCGTGCACCAAGGAATCGACCCGAAGAACCCAGCGAAGATCGTTGACGATCTGAAGGCAGAGTGCGAAGCAGCGCTTGCACCAGCGGCAGCAGCGCCTGCAGCAGCGCCTGCCGAAGCCCCAAAGGCTGGCTAAGTTCGTCGTCACCGTCAGTCGGTCACAGCGTGTTTCCGAAGGCCGCACGAAGTTTCGTGCGGCCTTCTTTCGTTGGTCACGCGATTCGCGGTGATTCGGTGTCATTCGCGAGTTTCCGCAGAGATTTCCGTCTTGCGGCCCTGCGCGAGCCGTGGATACAGTGCAACCGGAGGTGTAGATGCTGCTCGCCACATGGACGCGTCGTGGACTTCGGGTTCTTGCAAGCACCACAGTTTCTTTCGCCGCGATCTTGGTCGTTGCGACCGCGTTTGCGCCGCGGAACTTGGCGTGTGCGATGGGTGTCACGCAGGCCGAGCAATCAGCGAAAGCCGAGACACCCCCGCAAGCCGAGCAGCGTGAGCAGGCTGCGAAGGAGGATGCCACACCCTCGACCTTTCGCAAAGATCCGGAGGCAGCGCTGGCAGCGATGAAATCGATCATCGCTGCGTATCGCTCTGACAAAGGTGTGCGCGTATCCACCAAGGTGCGCATCATGGCGCGTCAAGACGGGGAAGCCGGAGCCGGACCGGTTGTAGAGGCAGCGTTTTTCTTCGGGCCGAATCGGCAGGCTGTGGTGTCGTTGCGTGACTACCAGTTGCATATCGGGAAGGGCAAGATTGTCGCGACACACGCATCGAGTCCGCTGGCGTATCTCGAGGTCGATGATGACGGTTCGCCCTATTACCAACTGTTCAACGCGTTCCAAGCGTTGCCATTTCCTGAACTCGCGCTCGCGCTCGGGGAAGACGATCCTGGTGAAGTTTGCATGCAGTTGTTGCCGCAGATTCCCAATGTGGTTCCCGTTGGTGTCGATGAAGAAGAAGTCGACGGACAATCAGCACGCGTTGTTGTGCTTGAGTCCGACGACAGTACCGAGCAGATGCGGCTTTCGTATGACCCAGAAACCATGTTGGTCGAGCGCGTCCGCGGACTCCTGCGCGGCAGCGATCAGGTGCCTGAAGGCGCGGAATTGGTGTGGGAGGTTGATTCGACGACAAGTCATCCAAAGGCTGCGCCGACCGACGCAGACTTCACGAAGGATGTTTCTGGGCGACAAAAGGTTGACGGCTTGGCAGCGCTGATCAATCGCGATGCGCGAGCTGTAGCGGAGGCAGAAGAGGACGAAGATGTCGAGGCGCTGAAGGTTGGTGATCCAGCACCTGAACTTTCGCTGCCGCGTGCAAGCGCCGAGGGTGACTGGGCGCTTGCACTTGAGAAGCCGAAGCCGGTCGTTGTCGACTTTTGGGCGACTTGGTGCGGTCCGTGTGTTGGCGCGCTTCCGGAGATGATGACGCTCGCAAAGGAGTTTGACGGCCGCGCCACCGTGATGCTCGTCAATACCGGTGAGCAAGGTTCCCGCGCCGAGCGGGAGCAGCGCATCAAGGATGTGATGACCAAGCGCAAGGTCGACCTTGCGAGTGTGCTCGATCTCGATGGCGCTGCGGCGCGGCGTTGGCTCGTGCGGGCATTTCCAACGACTTTCTTGGTCGGTCCTGATGGGAAAATCGCGGGGGTGTGGGTAGGAAGTTCGCCGCGGTCGCAGAAGGAATTGCGCGAGAAACTCGAGTCGCTGTGTGGAAAGGCTGGGGCAGCCGCGATACCGAGCACCGCTGCGCAGAAACCTGCCGTAAAGCCTGACGATCCAGCCCAGCGTTGAACGGCCGACGAGCGCAAGTTCGGCGTGGCATATCGTGAGCCGCGTTGCGTGTGCGGCTATCTTTCCCGCATGTCGAGTCACGCGTCCGTGCATGAAGGTCAAGGCGCTCAGTCCGCAAGTTTGCCGTTGCGAGAGCAGGGCGATGCGCGTGATGCATGGCGCCTCAAGATTTCAGCATCGCTTCGCGGCGTTGCTCGCGCGGACATTCGCTTTGGTCGACACGATCGCATGCTGTATGCGACCGATGCAAGCATTTACCAAGTTGAGCCGATCGGTGTGGTCGTGCCGCATGCCGTCGACGAAGGTGTCAAGGTTGTTGTACATCTGGCCCGCGAAGGTGTTCCCATGCTGCCACGCGGGTCTGGAACCGCGCTTGCAGGGCAGTCGGTGAATGACGCGGTTGTCTTAGACTTTTCGCAGTATTGCCGCAGCATTCTGTCGGTGGATCTTGAGCGTCGTCGAACTGTCGTTGAACCAGGCGTCACGCTCGACCAACTCAATGAGCATCTTGCGCCACACGGATTGATGTTTGGTCCGGATGTTGCGACAAGTTCGCATGCCACGATTGGTGGAATGATTGGGAACAATTCGTCGGGTGCGCATTCGATTCTGTACGGGCGCACCGTCGAGAATCTTGTGGCACTTGATGTTGCGTTCGCCGATGGCTCCGTGCATCGACTCGAAGAAGGAAGTTGCGATCGTGATCCAGCGCAGCGCGCCATCGCAGAGCAACTCGCAGCAATCGTCCGTCCGATCGCGGGTGAGATTCGCGCGCGTTTCCCGAAGATTTTGCGACATGTCGATGGTTACGCGCTCGACATATTCCTCGACCAACTTGAGCGTTCGACGCCAGGCACCTTCGATCGCGTGAATCTCGCACACATTGTGTGCGGCGGGGAAGGCACGCTTGCTGTGACCTTGCGCGCTGAACTTGCGTTGGTTCCGCGTCCCAAGGAACGCGGTCTTGCCATCATCGGATTTGCAAGCGTGCGCGAATCACTCGCAAATCTTGCGGCAATCTTGGCTACGAAACCCGCTGCTGTTGAACTTGTTGATGATGTGGTGATCGATGTTGCGCTGCGCAACACCGAGTATCGACAGTATGTCGAGTTGATGCCAAAGCCGACTTCGGGCACGCTTGGTGCAGTGTTGTATGTCGAGTACTTTGCAGAGCGTGCGGACGATCTACCTTCGCGTTTCGACGCGCTGCGCGCAGCCGTGCCGGGCAGCTCGATGTCGACCTATATCGGCGCAGCCGAACGACTCAAAGCGTGGAAACTTCGCAAAGCAGGTGAGCCTCTGTTGCACGGTGTTCCTGGCTTGCGAAAACCATTCACCTTCGTAGAAGACACCGCAGTCTGCCCGACGAAGTTGCCTGATTTCGTAGAGGATTTCCGCGCCATTGTCACGCGCCATGGAACCACTGCCGCGTACTACGCGCACGCGTCCGTTGGGTGTTTG
>JASGCF010000156.1:0-5235 GCA_030054275.1 Limnohabitans sp.
CAGCGCGATTGACCCGCGTATAGAACTCATCGAGTGAACCAACTTGCTGGTCGAACACCGCTGTAATCGTGCTTCCTTCTGGCACGATCTCTGCAATTTCCGAACTCTCCTCAACATCTTCAATCAGAATTCCGCGGCGGAACGGAACACCCTTTTCGCCCGCACGCTCTGCATTCGCTGTCGTGATTGCGCGGATACCAGCGCGCGCGAGTGCACTTGGAAGGTACGGCGCAAGATTGACGCTCGCATCGAGTTCCGCAAGCGTCGCCGAGATTTCGAATTTGTCAGAAGTCCCATCATCTTTCAGACGCCAAACTTCAAAACGCACCTCAGCACCAGGTCCACGCGAGGCGATGATCGACGACACACTCTCATTGCTGGCAACACGCTGCCCATTGGCAGACATGATCACATCACCAGCCAGAAGCCCAGCGCGCTGCGCCGGTGAGTCGGTCGTCACTTCAGAAATCAGAATCCCATCACCCTTGAATGCCTCCGCAATTTCGGCGAGTTCCGCTTCAGCACGACCAACACCTGCGGCCAGCCGTAATTCCTCCATCGGAATCATGCGAATACCGAGATATCCCTTGCGCACTTCACCCGTTTCGATGATCTGCGTCACCGTCGACTCAATCATCGACATCGGGATGGCCAAGCCGATGCCTGCGAATTGCCCTTGACCAACACCGTTCCCACGACCGGTTGCGATCGCCGTGTTCATGCCAATCACGCGGCCACGGATATCGGTGAGAGGACCACCCGAATTGCCAGGATTGATCGCTGCATCGGTTTGAATGAAGTTCTCGTAATCAATGTCTGCAAGGCCCGCCGTTCGGCCAAGACCAGACACAATTCCCGACGACATCGAGAACCGGAAGTCAAAGGGCGAGCCGAAAGCGAACACCATGTCGCCTTGTTCGACCGTAGAAGAATCGCCCTTTTGCGACGCGTGCAATCCGCCCGCCGCAACCTTGATCACGGCGATATCCGAACGAAGATCAAGACCCACCAATTCGGCTTCGCGCAATTCGCCATCGTAAAACTGCACTTGCAACCGATCGCTGCCTTCGACGACATGTGCGTTGGTCACGATGTAGCCATCTTCATTCCAAATCCAACCCGATCCACTCGACGCATACGGCGCCGAAAAGTTGCGTCGCTGCATGGTCATCATCGTGCTCACATGCACCACACTTGGCTCGACAAGGCGCGCGATGGCACGGTGTGCGCGATTGATTTGTTCAAGAAGCGGTAGCGCCGCCAACGCGTCGCGTTCTGCGCGCTGCGCACTGGGAATATCACTCGGAACATCGCTCGCCAGCACCCCTGCCGACTGTCCGACGGTTGCTTCATCTGTGCCAAGCGTCGTTCGCGAAGCGCCAAACTGGGGCACTTCTTCGAGGATGCTTGCTGCACGCACGATGTCGCTTGAGGCCTGCGCATCGCGCCATGAGCGCACAGCCAACGGGGCAACCACCAGCGCCGCGGCAGCTGCACCAAGCACAACAAGACTGGGGCCGATCGTGGAGAAGTTCCGCATGAGTTTCTCGAGGTTGCCGATGTTTCTGCTGAAGAGCTGCGTGAAAGCACTTGCCTGTACCGGACGAGTGAAGCTCGGCTGTGGCGGTTGCAATCCGTCGTCAGCCGTCTGTCAACCCGTCGCGCTGTCGCGGGATGCATGAGCCTCTGCGATCCGTCGCCGAAACTCATTTCTTTCTTCGTCGCGAAGCGCGTATGGATGCTCACCAAGCGTGCCTGTGCGCACGCGAGATTTCCATGTCTCGGCCATGTGCATCACGACCTCGCTTCCGTTCGCAAGCGGAAGCGCGAATGGCGGCTGCCGATCGGTCAAACCAAGGAGATCGTGGGTCACCACCACTTGCCCGTGACAGACCGGCCCAGCACCGCAGCCAATCACGGGCACCTTCGAGCGTCGCATGATTTCTTCGGTCACTTCGACGGGCGTTGCCTCGACCAAGAGCATGGTTGCACCGGCGTCGAGCATGGCCTCCGCGTCGTGCACAATGCGCATCGCTTCATCAGCCGTTTTTCCGGCGGCCGCGTAACCGCCCACTTGCTTTGCATGTTGCGGTCGCGAGCCGATATGGGCGACGACAGGAATCCCCGCGCGAGTCATCTTGGTGACGAGCGGCGCGAACGATGCGTCGACTTCCAACTTGACGACATCTGCGAAGCCTTCGGTCATGAAACGACCTGCGTTCCGGATGCCCTCAGCCTCGTCGCACTGGTAACTCAGAAAGGGCATATCGGCCATCACCAGTGTGCGTGGTGCACCTCGCTTCACAGCTGCCGTGAGCAACACAAGAAAGTCGAGCGGAGCGTGCAGCGTGTTTGGAAACCCCAAAATCATTTCGGCTGCGGTATCGCCAACCAGAAGCACCGGAACTCCCGCACGCTCAAGCCAACGGGCCGTGGTCGCGTCGTAACAGGTGAGGGCCGCGAATCGCTTTCCTTCGCGCATCGCGCGCTGCAACGAACGAACCGTCACCGGCGCGATCGTTGGATCTGGTCCGGTCCAATTCGCCTGAGGGACAGCGGACGCTTCTGACGAAGTGCCGATCGGGTTCCCCGCCGATGGCGCTGAAGACGACTTTGGTTCGGTGTTCGAAATCGGTCGGGAGACGGGATGCATGGACCGCGATGATAGAGCCGTGGCGCGCTGCTTTCGCAGCGTTTCCTGCCTTCTTCGCAGAACCTTGCGTGCATCGAAAATTGGTTATCCGCGAGCGGGAACGATGTTGTCTCGGCCACACACGATCCAATCAGCGATTTCGATCGCTTCCGAGAAACTTTCGCGCGCCGCCTCCAGATCGAAGCATGGCGTGAGCACTTGGCCTGCTGCGAGGTGTTCAACCGTCGCCACGGCGTCACCAGCGATGAGCGTCGTCGCACGCTGACCGGGAAGAAGCAAGCCTGCGAGACCAGGCGTCACGCCGGGCAGCGGGAACAGGTCAACACCCGGCGCGAGTTTGTCCGGCGCAGGTCGCGCGCGTTCAATGACCGCGATTTCTTGTCCAAGCGTTTGGACGAGATCCGCGTCCCCAGCCTCGTGCGCTTCCTTGATTTTCTCGATGAGTTGCACCCCAATCGCCTCGCGCTCGCGTTCACAGACAAGCCACTCCGCGCGCTC
Source organism: Limnohabitans sp. (assembly GCA_030054275.1). Taxonomy (GTDB): domain Bacteria; phylum Planctomycetota; class Phycisphaerae; order Phycisphaerales; family SM1A02; genus QWPT01. Next base: position 3,152 of record JASGCF010000156.1, read on the forward strand.
GAACGCCAAAATTCCTCGGCGATGGATGGGGCTCAGGCAGGTGAGAAAGACATGCGTGATCTCATCAGGGCCAACACCGGCGCGCTCTGCAAGTCGCGGAACCAACGCTTGCGGCGGGAGCGATGGATCGACAAGGATCTTCGCTTTGCCCGCCACAACGAGTGTGGTCGTGGCGTGAGCGGGTCGAACATTGCCGCGCTCATTCCAGAGCGGATGTGCGGAGAGTGTGCCGAGAGAGATAACGCGAACAGTTGCAGACATGGTGAAGAGTGCCAGATGGAGGCGCAAAAAGATCGAGCGAGGACCGGAGATATCGCAGCGACCGTTGCTGCGTTCACTTGCATTCACTCGACGAGTCCGTCGCGAGCGAGGCGCCCGATCGGATTGCTCGGGTCGCCGCGCTTCGCACGCAGTGCTTCGACCACAACCGGTGGAACGAGCGATGAAAGTGCATCGAGCGAACCGCCAAGCGCGGCGATCTGCTTGATAAGACTCGAACTGGTGTAAGCGAAATTCTCGCCGGTCACGATGAACACCGTCTCGATGCCAGCCACTTGGCGATTCGTGATTGCCAGTTGGCACTCGCTCGCGAGGTCGGTGATGTTGCGAATGCCGCGCACGATCGCGCAGGCGTTCACCGACTTCGCGTAATCGACTGTGAGGCCCGTGTAGTGGTCGACACGAACATGCGCGCCCGCGGACTCCTTTGCTGTCATCTCTGCCACAAGCGTGCGCGCAAGTGAAAGGCGCTCTTCGAAGGTGAACAGGGCCTCTTTGTTTGGATTGCGACCGATCGCAAGAACAACCTCATCGAACATGCCGCGACTGCGACGCAAGATGTCGAGATGCCCGTACGAGATCGGGTCGAAACTACCGGTGTAAATGGCGAGATGGCGAGCCACGAACGCATCGTAACTCGCACCACGATCATTGGTCGAGGGCCGCATTCGAGTCAAGAGCGAGCAGAGCGCCGACGCCAAACCGCGCGCATCGCACAATCCCTACAAACCCCCGCCAAACACGCGACTTCTGCGCGACTCGGTTGCCTTCGCCGCGCTGTATTCGATCTTTCTCATGTCGCCTATCGCGTAAGGGACTCCGCGACGACGACGCATCGCATCCCGTTGGCCTCGTGCCGAGGGGAGACGACCTTGGATCGGCCCCGCATCGGATCGCCTCCCCGATCGGGGCTCCCAACGACTCCGTGCGGGACGGGGTGACTGAGGAGCACCCCGTCCCGTTTGACTTCGAACACTCGCTCCGCCTCGTCTGCGGAGCGGGTGTACTTTTCGCTCATGGCGCGTGCCACGACATGCCCCGAGGATGCGAGGTTGATGCGAGGTTGATGCGAGGAGGATGTGATGAGGATGACCCGACCTCATCGAAAGTGGATGGACGACAGGTGTCAGACATCCGATCGATTTCGTCGAGGAATCTGCGATCTCTGTGGTGAACCACTTTCCACAGAACCACAGAAATCAGCGCACAAACTGCTTCAGTCCCGCGCCTTCAAGCAGCGTTCGGAAATTTTCACCGAACACGAAGTTCTCTTCGGGAAACTCGGTTCCCGCGCGATTCTGATCAAGGTGACTGAACATCAGTTCGATGCGTCCAACAGGCGCCCACGCGTTGTCGACAAATGACCAACGATCGACGATACCGATCGTGCTCGCGCCCATGTCGTCCATGCGCTCGATGGTTGCGTCGTAGCGAAGAGTTTCGCCAGGTGTGATATCGCGCTCGAATGTCGCGCTCGCAACCTTCGCAAGCACAACCTTCTCGCGGAATCCGTGCACACTTCCAACGAGCACGCCCGCTGTCTGCGCCATGCCTTCGAGAATGAGCGAGTTCGGCATCACTGGCGCTGCGGAAAGCGCGCCTTCCGCAGCAAAATGCTGATGCAAATGTTCCTCGGCAAGAGAGACATTCTTCACAGCCACAAGCCGCTTCTCTGGCTCAAACGCGACGACTTTGTCGATCCACATCCAGCGCATAGGGCATGAAGTGTAACGGTCGAAGACGCTGCTTGAGACGCTGCTTGAGACGCTGCTTGAGACGCTGCTTGAGACGCTGCTTGAGACGCT
>JASGCF010000156.1:5335-7637 GCA_030054275.1 Limnohabitans sp.
GCTTGAGACGCGCGCTGGCCACACTCACCTCAGCCGCCGCGCCACCTCGAAGGCTACGACCCGCGGCGGGGCTGGCCAGAGCGAGCGAAAGCGTCGCTCCTGAACCGAGCGCAGCTCGTTTCAGCGCGACGCGAGTCGCGAGCGCTCAGATACACGCTTCACGCCGACAACTTGCGCTCAACGAAATCACAAAGGCTCTTCACTGTGAACAGCGTCGGCAACTTCGTGATGTCCGGATCGGACTCGAAGCCACCGAGTGCCACATGCGGGACCTTCTCCTTCAACAGCGCCAGTCCCTTCGCAGTGACCTTTCCGTTCTCGACAAGCGTCGGATCGGTCATGAGGTTCTCTGGAAAGAGTTCGCCCTGCGCGATTTTGAACGGCTTCTCAGGCGTCGTGAACTTCTTCTCAAGACGGAAGACGATGTCGAGGTAATCGATGCTTTCAGCGCCGAGGTCGCCCTTCAATGTCGCGGTTGGAACGACATCGTCCTCATCCACTCCGAGGGCATCGACAAGGACATCACGAACATCAGCTTCGATTTCTTCGCGGCTCTTCGCCATCACGGTCTCCACAGTGGCGCCAAAGGGCGCTCGCGTTCAACGGACTCACCGACCTTTGCCGTATCGGCTCGAGTAGGTCCCGAAACTTCAGTTCCGGAGGGGGCGCAGTATAAGGCGGCCAGCGACCGCCGTTTCGGACGGGGCGGTGGGATCGTTGGAACCCGACGCACCACGAAGAACCGTCCCCTGCGCCTTGAAGACCACGGTGCCGTCGTCCTTGGTCTTCTCGAGCGTGACCTCGACCTTCAGCGTCTCGCCGGGCCGCACGAAACTGCCGTAGCGCAACGCTTTGACTTCGCCAAGCACCATGCGAGGCATGCCCCGCTTCTCCATGACAGCCCGTGCGGCTTGGGTGAGCGCCTCCACCATGAAGACACCAGGAAGCACGGGGAACCCTGGGAAGTGATCCTGCAGGTACTCCTCCGCGGCGGTCACATTTTTGACGGCGACGGCGGATGAATCGGTGAGTTCGAGGAAGCGGTCAACAAGCCGAAAGTGCATAGGGGGAAAGGTAGCGTCAAGCGATCCTTGCTGCCGTGCGCGGGTGGCTGCGAGCATGTTGCGAGGGTGTTGCGAGGGTGTTGCGAGGCGGTCATGAGTCGGGTCGAGCGGTGAGCCTCGGCGCGGGTGGAACCGCCGCATCGTTCCTTGGGCTTTTCGAGTGCTCCGAGCCGATATCGGGACCATGGCAAAGACTGCTCGGAATGGCTCGGCGCGCGCAACTGCCGCCGAGGTTGACTCGGACGGAACCAACTCCGGAAACGACGGTGATTTGAACCGTCGGCGCATCGTTTGGGTGCTGTGTGCAGCGCTCTTCGTGTGCTTGTTCGCAAGTCTCGCGAGTTTCCGCTCGACAGACTGGCCAACGCATGTCGTGGCATCACCGACCGACCCCCCGCTCAATTTGTGTGGTCGGTTTGGTGCTGTTGTGTCGTACTGGCTGTACTCGACGCTTGGCTTCGGATTGTGGATTCCGGTTGTCTACCTCGGCATCGTCCTGTGGGCGACAGCGCTCGGACGCGAGATCGCGCACCCGTTTGTTCGTTTCGTCGGTTGCTTGATCGCGATGTGCTCGTTCGGCGCGCTGCATGCCGAGTGGTTCCCAACGGTCGGTCCGTTGACCGGCGTCGACGCTGGCTTGGTGCCAATGTTCTTTGCAGACGAAATGCACGCGCGTTTCGGTCCGGTTGGCGCGTCGATCGCGTTCCTCACTGCGTTTGCGCTTGGTGCGATTGTCGCAGCCGACAAGTTGGTGGCGATGCTGCCTGGCGCGATCAAGCGCTCACTTGGATTCTTGGCGCCTGTGTGGGAGACAGATTGGAAGTCTCACCTCGCAGCGTTGCGTGAGCGATTCTCTGCAATGTTCCCGCAGCCAGCGGTCGCGGGCGCCGGACGCGGGTCGAAGGCACGGCGCTCGACCGCTCGACCAGCAGTGGCTGTTGCGAAACCCGTAGAAATCGATGAGATCGACGCGGACGACTCCGAGGAAGACGCGGATGATGATCTCGTTGGTGAGGACAACACAGGCGAACTTGACGAGAGCGACGACAGCGACTGCGACGAGGAGTCGGACGAACAAGATGACTTCTCAACCTCAACTCCAACCTCCACTTCAACCTCCACTTCAACCATCGCCATGACCGAAACCAAGCCTGCCGCCGAGACTGGCGACGGGCGCGCACCGCTTTCGGAAGCAGAACTCCGCGCGAAGATCGAGAAACTCCCGATCAAGATGACTG
>JASGCF010000157.1 GCA_030054275.1 Limnohabitans sp.
TTGGGTGGGTTCATCTATCTCGCCAGCCCGATTTTCTCGCCCAATCCTGCGAACGCGATGATCGGTTCTGGGATCGCAGCATGGAGGGTGGTGGTCATCTTGCTGCGAGAGTTGTTGGTCACAGGCCTGCGCTCGTACATCGAATCGCGCGGTATTCCGTTTCCGGCAGATTGGTCCGGCAAACTGAAGATGTTCGTACAGAGTTTTTGCGTCGGGTGTTGCGTGTATGTTGCGACGCGCGTCGAGCCGTTCGCGTGGCAGGTGTTTCTCCGAGATGCATCAACTTGGGCCACGATCGTGCTCACAGCGTTGAGTTCCATCACCTACATTCGCCGCGCCATGCATGTGCCGCCTGAACGGAGTACCACCGAATGACAAGTGACCCATCAAGCGGACTCCGTCGTGGTGTTGGCGACTGGGTTGTCACGGCGGGGGGCTTGGGGCGCATGAGGCCGGCGCCAGGAACATGGGGCTCTCTACCGCCTGTCGTGTTGGCGTTGATCTTGGCCATGGCCGACACCAATCCGCGCACGATCGACATGGCGCTCGCCGCGGTCGGACTTGTCTTCGGTCTTGGCTGCCTTGTCTGGGGCAAATCGGCCGAATCACGCTACGGGAAGAAGGATCCGAGTGCCGTTGTAGCAGATGAGGTCGCAGGACAAGCGCTTGCGCTCATGTGGCTTCCATGGTCGCTTGGCAACAACGCGCGCATCATCGCGACCTGTGCGATCGCGTTCTTTGCCTTTCGCCTGTTTGACATCATCAAGCCACCGCCAGCGCGCGGATGGCAACGATTGGAAGGCGGGCTTGGCATCTTGATCGACGATCTTGTTGCCGGCTTCTACGCGTTGGTCACGACACACATTCTCGTGCGCGTCCTCTGGTGAGCACATGCGCGAGTTTGACCTGCTGCAGCAAGTCTTTCAACAGAATGTGCGTCTGCCGAGTGCAGTGCTCGTTCCGCCTGGCGATGACATGGCGGAAATCGCAACTGAGACGCGGTCGGTGCTTCTCGCAGCAGATAGTGCCATCGAAGGTCGGCATACACCGTTCGAATGCGATCCATATGTCCTCGGACGGAAGGCTGTGTTGCGCAATGTGAGCGATGTGGCTGCGATGATGAATGCGCGTCCGATCGCGACGCTCGCCTGCGTCATTGCGCCCAACGGCTGCGCATCCGAACGCATCGCGCGCCTGTTGCTTGGCCTGCGCGAGACTGCGGAATTGTGGGGTGCTCCGATGATCGGCGGGGACCTCGCGACAACATCGTCGGACGAATCACTTCGTGGGCTCATCGCAACCGTCACCATTCTTGCGGTTCGTCGTGATGCACTGCGACCGGTCATCACGCGAAGTAGCGCGCGCATCGGTGACGGCATCTATGTCACGGGAACAATTGGCGGCGCGTGGGATCGCGGCACCGGACTCGGCAAACATCTCGATTTCACGCCGAGGTTGCGCGTGGCGCATGCGTTACTTGAGTCTCTCGGCGATGCTCTCGGCGCTGCCATCGATGTGAGCGACGGACTCGGCCGCGATCTCGGGCACATTGCAGACGCATCTCGCGTCGGAATGGATGTCGATCTTGCGCGTGTGCCGTTTGATGATTGTGTCGCCAACCGATCACCGCTTGAAGCGATCGCTGATGGTGAGGATTACGAACTTGTCTTCACAGCACGCGGGCAGGTTCCGACCATGGTCGAAGGGGTACCAATCACGCGGATTGGCGTGGTCACTGAAGCGCGACCCGTATCGCTTTCGCACGCATCTGTGCGGGCACATTGGAACGGACGCGTGTTCGAGATCGCGCGTGCTGGCTTTGAGCACGGCGACGCGAACGGAACCGTGCGAAACAATGCGCGATGTGAGGAGTCTTCATGACGAGCGTGCCTGCAACCATCTCGTTTCACCTCTGCAATCGCGATGCGACGGCTCAACTCGGATCGGTTCTCGGCGATGCGCTGCGGACGACACGCACGCAGATCGAGCATGTTCACCTCCACACTGGCGCGTTGTTTGTGCTGCTTTCAGGTGAACTCGGCGCCGGAAAAACGAGCATTGCGCGGGGAATCGCGGCCGGATTAGGCGCGGACGAAGATGCAGTCTCGAGTCCAACTTTCACGATTCGGATGGACCATGCAGGCGAAACTCGTGCCTTCGTCCATATCGACGCATGGCGCATCACCGAAGACGATCTTGATCAAATTGGGTTTGATGAACTTGTGACATCCGATGCCGTGGTCGCACTCGAGTGGCCCGAGCGCATCGCCAATCGCGTTCCGAAGCGACACATCCGCATTGCGCTTGAATACGCAGCGCCTCTCGAGCAAGATGACCGCGGCGCAGGTGAACCGACCCGTACCGCAACGATTTCATGCCACGGTTTTGAGCCGCGCGAAGCAGAGCGCATCCACGAAGTTCTCATGCTTCTCGTCCGTGCGCCGCGTCTTCGCGAACCGCACTGTCCAACCTGCGGAAAGTTGCTGTCAGCGCATGAAAGCGGGGGAGTCAGCCCCTTCTGCTCCCCCCGCTGCCAACGCGCCGATCTCGGCGACTGGCTGCTGATGCGTCACCGCATCGCTGGCTCCGAGACACCAGAGTTCGACGAGTCATGACTTCACGCACCGTCCGCGTGATCGATGGATTGTTCGTGTGGTGCAGGACTCACGGCAAAGATTTGAAAGCGATGACCAATCGCTTGCCACCCAAGTTCGCGACAGATCCGGTCACGCAGCGCGACAAGTTCAGGACTGGAAAATTCAACTCGCCGACCAGTCTTCATGCACACCATGCAGTCGCGTGGCTCGCGGCCATAAATCAATTCGTAATGCGATTGCTTCGCATCGAACAGCGATTGCGTGATGATTCCGGCGTCGAGCAGTAATCGGATCGTTCGATAGATCGTGGCCTTCGAGACATCGTGGCCGCGCTTCCGCAAGTCGAAGAGCAATTCTTCCGCTTCAAACGCTCCATCCCGCGTGATGATCGCGTCGAGAACATCCGCGCGTTCTTGGGTGTACTTCAGGTCACGGCTCTTGAGGAACCGCCTGAACACAGAGCAAAGCGGCGCGAACGCACGCAGTTGCGGGCTCTCCGACGGCTCAGAGAGATGATTTTCGGAGGAAGTCATGCGCGCGATCCGATGGCGAGAGCCTCGCGATACTACAGCGTTTGAATCAAGCGCTGATCTTCGCAAAGCGCATGGGTTGTAAAGCGCATGGGTTGTAAAGCGCATGGGTTCGCACGGAGCTGAGGTCATCGGCCTCATCAATGACATCAACCTCGGTGGCTTCATATGCCGTAAGGTCTGATAATACATATTCTGTTAAGTCAGAGCCTTCCGGCTCGTGGCTGCAGGAGCCTCGTGGCATCCGCCGCCTTCACAAAGGACTTCTGAGGGACTTCTGAGCGACTTCCCAGCCACGACTACTGCACGATCGTTGCGAGTAATCGCTGGCACTCCGCCAGTGTCGCTGCGTCACCAGACAACTTGGCCGCTTCCTCTGCGACCTCGACGGCGCGTCGCTCAATGCGAGTCAACGGCTGACCACGCGCCGCCACATTTGTCGCAAGTACACCTGACGCACGAACGATCGAAAGCGCTTGCGATGGATCGCCAAGTGCGAGCCGCGCCTTCGCAAGCGTTGTGCGAGCTGCGACACACATTGGGTGTGCCGGTCCACGATCACGCTCTAAAAGCGGAACGGTTCGGTCGAGCAATACCGCGGCTTCCGCAGCCCGTCCGGTGACCACCAGATGCGCTGCATGATTCGCCTCGATGGCAAGCGTGATCCGATGCGTCGGACCAAGCACTTTGAGGGCCTGCGCAGCCACCAGTGTGTACTCGTGTTCGGCCTCATCCTGTGCGTCGCTCCGCGCCAATGCCAGCGCGAGGTTCGCACTCGCAAGAATCGTTCTAGGATCTTCAACGCCGCGCGTATTGTTGAATTGTTCCCGTACATCTCTGTAGAGAGCGATCGCAGCGTCAATCTCATCGAGTTCACGCAACGCGCCAGCCAGATTGTTGCGGGCGGCCAGCGTGTCTGGATGTCGATCGCCGAGTACCTGCTTCAGCAGATTCGTCGTCTCTTCGAGTGACGCGCGCGCCTCAAGAAAGGCACCTCGGGAAAGCAAGACTTCGGCCAAATTGTTCCGAGCACGAAGCGTATCTGGATGTCGAGAGCCCAAAAGTTCCGTGCGCGCACGCGCAACATCTCGTGCCAAGATCTCAGCATCGCGCGCAGCACCCGACTCTGCGAGCACAAGTGCCAATTCCTGCTCGCTGTCCAAGATGTCTGTCTCTGTGATCGAATCGCCGTCACTCTGTAACGCACGCTTCAGCCGAAGTGCCTCACGCAAACTCGTTTCCGCAGCCTGTAGATCGCCGCGAGCTCGCTCAAGCGCTGCACGATTGTGAAATGCGCTGGCAGCGATCGCGTCGCGCCCATCAAGCGCCAACGCCAACTGCGCACTCGCCTCGTCGAGGCGCCCTGCTTCGATCAGGACGCGCCCAGCAGCGTTCGCGATATGACGCATCGACTCCGCCGATCCGCCACTCGCTGCGGTGAGCGTGCGCACCTGCGCGTATGCAGCCAACGCGCGCTCAGATTCCCCAGTCGCTGCGTAGGCGTTCCCAAGAGACATACGAATCTCGGCTTCAACCTCGGGATCGCGCGTCGTCCTCGCGAGTTCTGATTCTGCCTCCGAGAGCACCAATCGTAAGAGCGTTGGATCGAGTCCTTGGGCGACAGCCGGATCGATGGCAGTCAGCAGTCGTTCGTTGAACCGAGCGACTTCGCGCCAACGCCGCGCGTCGCGCTCCGCACGGGCGCTCGATCCAATCAAGACACCGACAGACGCAACCATCGCGATGAGTGCGCACGCCCCCGCTGCAACGGCCGCGCGATTTCGTCGGACAAACTTGCGCGCTCGGTACCCTCGATTCGATGCACGCACCGAGACCGGTTCGCCGCGGATCCAGCGCTCAAGATCGTCTGCGAACTCATCGGGCGTGAGATACCGACGCGACGCTGGGCGTGCGAGCGCCTTGAGCACGATCCAGTCGAGGTCGTCCTCCAACGCACGATGAAGAGCCCGTGGCGCGGAGACCGAGAGATGTTCACTTGGTCTTGGAACCGGACCCTCTGTGATTGCCTTCTGAAGTTCGAGTGTCGCGGCCATGCCCGACTTCGAACTCGCGAATGGTCGCGTGCCGACGAGCGCTTCATACAGCATCACGCCAAGGGACCACACATCGACGCGTCCATCGATCTCGGTATTTCCAGCAGCGATCTCCGGCGACATGTACAGCGGTGTTGCAGCAGCCGGTCCGTGCATGGTTGCTGTTCGGAGCGAATCGTCACCGACAAGTTTCGCAACTCCAAAGTCGATGACACATGGCTCATCGGTACCAGCACTGGTTGTTCCGTGGCTCGAACGCACGAGTACATTTGCCGGTTTGAGGTCGCGGTGCAGAATTCCTTGTCGGTGCGCGTACGCAATCGCACGCGCGACGAGTGCCATCATGCGAACGCGCGCCTCAAGATCGTCGCGATGCTGATGACACCACACATCAAAGGCCACGCCAGACACATACTCCATCACGAGATACGGCGAGCCTTCGCTGGTTGTGCCAGCATCAAGAATGTGCGCGATGTGGGGATGCTCAAGTCGTGCAAGTGCCAGTTTCTCCGCTTCGAATCGTCGCGCTGCGTGGGCACCGAGCGATGCGATGCGCAGGACCTTGACTGCGACAGGGCGCAGAACCGGCTCAAACTGTTCCCCCTGCCACACCGTGCCAAACGCACCTTCTCCAATCAAGCGATCGAGGCGAACGCCGCGAACCCGCGGAGGCGGCACAACACCGTCCGACGCGCCGCGTCCGAAGAGAAAGTCTGTGGCGTTTTGCGACGCGCCGTCTGGTTCCATCGTCGAACTCGTGAGGACTCACCCACGGGACATCGCTCTGTCAGTCGCAGGCTTCCTCAATGTACAACCGATCCAACGAGATCCAAAACCATCGTGAGGGATGCACCGGAATAACTCGCTTGCAACACCCAGTCGTCCGCATCACGAAACTGCGCGTCCGAAAAGCGACGCTTTCGGGCGGATTCACCCCGCAGTGCCGGCCGCCTGCGCCGCCCCGAGCCGATCAAGCCCGAATGCTTCATGGGCTATTGCGATCGCCTTTGGCCCATGTTCCTTGCCAACAATGCACGAGATCTTGATCTCGCTGGTTGTGATGTTGTGAATGGGAATACCAGCAGCGCCGAGTGCCGTGAACATGCGGCTCGCAACACCAACATGACTCTTCATGCCGGTGCCGACCACAGAGACTTTCGACAATCCAATTTCAATGGCAAGTTCACCGGTACCGACGCGATCAAGCACTTGCGACGCAGCGATCTTGACATCTGCAAGTTCACTGTGATCCACGGTGAATGAGATCGACGCCATCTCGCCGAACTCCGTCTGCACGATGTCGTCGACCAAGATGCCAGCCTTCGCGACCGCCTCGAACAACATTCCCTGCATGCCAGGATTGTTTGGAATACGGCGCAAACTCACACGGCCGAGGTCGGGCTTCAACGCGGCGCCAACAACCATGACATCTTCCATATCTGGAGTCTCCCTGCAGATCAGCGTGCCTTCATCGGGACGCTGGCTGTGTCGCACATGAATTGGAACGCCGTAGCGCTCGCCGAACAGAACCGCTCGCGGATGCATCACCTGCGCGCCAAGCAGCGCAAGCTCGAGCATTTCCTCGTAACTGATGCGTGACAACTTGGATGCCTGCGACACCAATCGCGGATCTGCGGTGTAGACGCCATCGACATCGGTGAAAATCTCGCAGGCGCCGCCGTGCTCTGCAACATGGAGTGCAGCCGCAAGCGCGACCGCGGTCGTATCTGAGCCACCTCGACCAAGCGTGGTCAGCTCGCCATCGGAAGAAACGCCTTGAAATCCACAGACGACTGGCACACGACCAAGCGTCAGTTCGCGTTCAAGTCGATCACGCGTGACGCGCGTCACACGCGCGCGACCATAGGCACCGTCGGTCACAATCCCAGCTTGTCCACCCGTCAAACTTGTTGCTGGCACACCAAGCCGCTCAAGCGCCATGGCCACAAGTGCCACCGAAACCTGCTCACCAGTCGCCATCAACATGTCCATCTCGCGTCGCGACGGCGATGATGTCACACGACTCGCAAGTTCGATCAACTCATCTGTCGTGTGCCCCATCGCACTCACCACGACGACCACATCGTGACCATCATCGCGACGCTCTTTGATGCGTGCAGCACAACGCGCAATCCGCGTTGGGTCGCCGACAGAAGTGCCACCGAATTTCTGAACGAATGTCGCCATGCGAAAGCCTTGCGCCGCACTCGAGCGGAACGCGGAATCTATCGCGTTTTCGGACGCAGGGGAAGCCAAATTCCGCCACACACGCATCCATTGCGAAGCGGCGCATCATGCGTCGGTCATCAAGCGTCGTTCATCAAGCGTCGTTCATCATGCGTCGGTCATCATGCGTCGGTCATGGCCAGCCGATCTCGGTCCGATCGCTCCGCGCGCTTGCGAGCGCTCT